>JACOVN010000151.1 GCA_016177315.1 Candidatus Woesearchaeota archaeon | reverse complement strand
CTCTTTTGTCTTGAGGTGGGTGGATTGCAGCGGATTTTAATTCCAGACCAGGATTTGGTGCAGAGAATTCTGCAGAAAAATCCCATAACCTCTCTCCGGACAATAAAAACAGTAGAACGGCAAATAGCAGGGGGAATGCGAGAGCGAGGGAAAAAATTTGAGCCTTCCAATATGGGCTTTGGGAACCCTGGATTGATGGCTCCCAAATCTCTCTTGAACGATTATGCGCGATTGGCAAAACAGCTTCCTCCTGGCTATGATGATTTTCAGGGAAATTTAGAATTAAGGATTGCAGGAGCAGAGCACTTCCGGATATTCTTTGGCCTGCGAGAGGCAGATGCTGAGCACGTGTATGCAACCGCTGGGACAATGGAAATGAACCACATCATGATTGATATACTGGCATACCTCCACAATAAGGGGAAAGCTCCGGTGCTTCTCTTCTTGGAACCAGGATATGCAGAGATTCCGGATCAAGTAGCCGATTTAGGCATGGAAGGCGTTCTGAAACCAATAAGCTGGAAGGATTGCAGAGGAGAGAATATAGAAAAGCTGAGAGACATCTTTAAAAAATTGAGAGGAGAGTTCCCGGACAGGGAAATTTTCTTCCACTGGTCGACGCTGGGAAATCCTGTTCCAGTATCTTTTACCGAAGAGGAATATAAAGCGCTATGGGAAATCTGCAATACCTATGACGTCATTGTCTTTGAAGATTATGCGTATCCGATGGCTGAGGGATATTATCGTTTTGGTGGTCCAACATTTCCATCTGCCGGGAAGTACATGAAATACGCTGCAGTGAGCCTTAGTTTCTCCAAATCACTGAGCGAAGCAAGAGATCGGCTATCGATTACTATGATAACACCTGAGCTCAAAGAACGCTTGAAGAGGTACCGTGGTGTGGATGAGTTAACCATTAGGAATCGCCACATTATCACCCATCCTTCCGTGCCAATACAGATTGCAACTGCACGATTCCTAAAAAGGATAAACAAAGGCCGTTTCAATATGCAACGGTACTTGAAACCATACCATGTGTATGGAGAAAAAGTATACCACGCCTTCAGCAAGGATGGATTGAAATGGGCCATGACCAATCCAGACGGAACATTGCCAAAAATCTTCTACCTGCCTATGACAAGAGAGGATTTTGCCTCTGGCTATGAGCTGGTTGCTGCGTTGATGCGCTTCGGCATCATCACGGTTCCCTTAGAAGTATTTTCTTCTACAGAAGAAACAAGGATTCACGGTGTCCGCATAACGGTTTCTGGAGCAATGCTGGACCCTAAGACCGGAAGGGATAGGTACAAACCACTGGAAAGAAGATTGGAGTATTTTGTCGAGCAATATGGAAGCAGAGCAGCATAAGAAGCTATGCTGCCTTCGCCTTTCCTTTGCTTAATCCTTTGATGGCCTGCTCTATTGCTTCTCGATCAAAGCCCACAATAATGGTTCCGTTAATATCCAGAACAGGAACACCCATCTGGCCGGACTTCTCAATCATTTCCTCTCTTGCAGATTCATCCTCTGCAACGTTAATATCATCATAGGGAACTCCCTTGCTCTTGAGATATTCTTTTGCCTTGTGGCACCAGGGGCAGCTTGGAGTTGAGTAGACTTTTACTGTTGGCATACAATGACACCTCCGATGATGGTTATATTGTTTTGTTATTTCACCTTTATAAAATTTGCCTTTTAAGAAGGTTTTGTTGAAGGGTTAAAAAAGTATTGTAAATGCTCGTTCTTGCCTTGCAAAAAACCATAGCTTTAAAAAGAGGGCATTATTTCTCTGCTCCGGTGGAAGCTAAATGACAGAAGGAACAGTAAAATTCTTCAACGCAAAAAAAGGTTTTGGGTTCATTTCCGGGGAAGATGGAAAAGATTACTTCGTCCATCTCAGCGGCCTGAAGGAAGGCACCTCCATAACAGAAGGGGATAGAGTTTCCTTCAAGATTGTCGAGGGAGACAGAGGACCCAAGGCAGAAGGCGTGGAGAAGCTGTAAAACAACTTGTTCTTCTTGGAGTTTACCTCTCAGGAGGATAATGCCTAACGTTAAGGTTAAGCAGTAGAAGAGTTGGCAAAATGCAAAGCTTTATAAATAAGCTGTAAGAGCGTTAGTGGACTTCTGTAGGTATTGCAGAATGAAGGTGAGAAATTATGACGTACACACTGGTCTCTGTCCTGGAAGAGGAAGTTCCCCAAAACGGAACAAATCGGGCAGGTAATGGCAAGGCTCTGTTCAGGACACTGCAGGAAATTCTTGAGCAATGTGCTGAGCGAGTGAAAGGAATTCAACATCTTCCACTCGAAGAACGGCTTGCAAAAGCAATGCACGTGATAGAAGCAGTGGGTGGCATGGTGATTCGGAATAACAGGCCAGCATTGATGAACCAAGCAGAGCGCTATCTTGCAGGAACGGAACCGTATGCAAAGACTGGCAACAGGAAGCGAGTACGGGCATATGTTGAGCAGACTTTGAACTGTATGCACAAGGCTCGTAAAAAGAAAGGACTTGTGGAGAAAGCAATAGAATATTTGCATGCGCATTATACAGAGCGAGGAATAGGACTAGATACGGTAGCAAATGCGGTATCAGTAAGTAGGGAGCATATGGCACGAGAATTCAGGAAAGAGATGGGTATGACGATAATAGAGTATATGCAACGACTTCGTATTACTGATGCACTGATGCGATTGAGCAGAAATTCTGATGCTTTGAAACCAATAGCATATGAACTTGGCTATGGAACATATAATGATTTCTCTCGCAACTTTTTAAAACAAGTAGGAATGCAACCAAGAAGTGTGAAGGAATCTATGCAGGAAACAGGGATACCTGGTGTTATTGCTGTAAAGGCATCTGAAAAAAAGAAGGTTGTCCCTTATCGAGCTGTAGGCGGATTATAAATAAGCTGTAAGAGCGTTGGTAGACTTCTGTAGTTGTTACAGAATGTTACAGTAAGGTAAGATACTATGCCATACCTACAACTCGCTATCCAGAAAGAAGAAGCTCCATGCAACGGAAAGCATGGAGCAGGCAATGGAAACCATACTCCACAGAAAGCAGCAGAGAAGGATTATGGTGTTGCTGCAAAAAGGACTGAAACGAGAGCGGATATTCGGTATCAGACAGTTGGCGGGTTATAAGGTGATTGGAAATTTAGGACTCGCACCCATTACTCACTTCCAATTTTGCATGAGAAGGCTTGCCTGGCCTGCCCAAGTATATCTTCCTTCTTTGTTTTGATTGTGGAAGGTATACACGTACGTTCCATTGATATCAGGGAGACCTAATTTTTCGAGCTCCACCTTTCGTTTGGTATTCCCAAAGGCCAGTCCCGGGCCGTGTGCCACCCTGCCATCATTACCAACAACAGCAATAGCACCCATATCTAAGCCAAGCTGGACGGCGGCCAAGGCCAGAGCATTAAGGAGCCCTCTATACCTATCAAAATTTTTCTCCGGCATTTCTAACGTATCAATGACCAAGACGGGTTCTCCATCCCGATTTCGCATCAAAAAGAGTCGCGCATAAGCATTCAAAGCGCCGTTTTGACGTGCAACAAGAAAAACAGTGGCAGGATCTGCCATGGCTGTCCTGAACCGATCCACCTCATTTCCTTTAATGCAGGAACCAGTTACCTGAACAGCATCGTAGAGTTGCTGCGGATCTCTGCAAACGCTTATTTCGTAGAGTGTTTTCCTTCTTTCCCTCTCTATCTTCTTCATATGTTCACTGTACACAGCTGGATCGTATTTCTCCAGCACCAGTTTCATAGCTGTTTCTCTCTGCTCGTCTTTTTTCTTTCGCAGCAGTCCAGCACCAAGGAGGGTTTGAAGCTCCTCAAAGACGATTTCCTCTAAAAAGTCCTCCTTGCCAAGTATGAGCTCTTGCAGCGGTTTGCCATCATCCAAGTCTTGTCCAAAGACTTCCCGCAGGCGTGCCCTTGTCTTCTTATATAAGGCAGCCATATAGTCGGCGATGACAAGGGTGGAATCGCCTTGGAGAGCCCTCCGTGCAAATTCGATTTTCTGCTGCTCCTTCGGCTTTTTCTTGTTCACAAAGGCTGCACAATAGTCGAGGTAATCTTTCAGGCAAGCATCTCGGATTGCATACGGATTAAGAACATGTTTTGGTGTTCTACCGTGCGGTTCAAAGATATAGTTCCATTCCTCCACCAAGGGTGCAATGTTCCATCCTCCGCCGGTTAATTCTTCCAGTCCTACTCGCATAACGTTCTGCCGGTTCACCTGGAAGCTCTTTCCATCTTTCTTTCTTAGAAAATCTAGTTTAGGAGAAACAGCTATATCAAGAAGTTGTTTGCCTAAATGCGGAGCAATAATTTCTTTTGTCTCTTCTTCTAGTACTTTCTGCCAGGCACGTTCCACGAGCTGTGTGGCAATGGCTGCATAGTCTCCTTTTTCATCCCATTGCGCTCCTACATATTGTGCAATGGTTTGCAACAATTTTTCTTTTTCCGTAAGTGCTGCTTCGACATCCTTCAAGGTTTCGCTCGTGCGCTCTTCCACTTTCTTTCTCAGCGGACCTACCAGATCTGGCAAAAAGAACAACGTTTCTGTATCAAGATCCTCAGCCTTCAAATCCTTAGGAAAGGCCTTACCCAATCCTTCAATGCGCTCATAGGCAACAGCTGCCAGTCTTTCTATCGTCCCTTTTTCAGCACGGAGAGCTGCTGTCTCATCCTGCATTTCGTCAATCCACTTGGCAATTTCGTCCTCCACACGTCTGCGGTACGCTTCCCATGAGAGCGCTGGATCAACTCCCACGAGAGGAGTCCCGGGAAAGGTATGCACGAGTTTCTGCCGCAGAAGCTCTTGCAGAGCAGTTCCGCCCTCTTCCTGCAGCGCTACAAGCGCCTCCTCGAGAAGTTTGCCCTGCTGCTGTTTCTTTACATAGGCAATCTCAGCACCCTCTGCAAACGTTCTCAGAAGTTGTTCGAGCTCTGTTCGAGTGATAGTTGTGTACGGAGCAAGATGATTCGCCAACTGTGCTTTTCCTTTTGGAGACAATGTAAGTTGCATTTTCAAACAACCCGACAGGTTACTAACCCTGGCATCTCTCACCCCTATATAAAGTTTTCTATTTGTAACTACCCTATAGTAGAATATTAAATGTAGTTATCAGGGGTTGAAAGAGAAAGATTTATAAAAAAAGGTTTTTAAGTTACTACTAAATGATGAAAAAGAATAATCTTAAAACAGGCAGGAAAGTGATTGCGGCCTCTGCTATCGACCGTGCTGTGTTCAGATTAGGGAGAAAATCCTTTAGAAATGTGCACGAATTCAGTCCGGTAGAGGCCTGCATTGTGCCACTTCCTGCTAGAACAAACCTCGTCAGGAGGTCTGAAGTAGCAAGGGATTTTCCTGTGTTAGCAGAAGAATCGAGAAGCTACTGCTTGCCTCCTCTATTTGCTGCTGCATTGGGCATTGGAGAGGCGGTACAGGCAACAAGCTCTGGGAGAAGATCCTTGTATCGTCCATCCCGATACCCCCTCAACCTCAAGGAGTTGGGGTGGACAGAGGAAGATGTCCAGCAAGAATTTTTTGTAGACGTTAAGGGTTCTGGCATCCGATTGAGGGATGCTGAAACAGTCTCAGAGCAAGATTTCCGTCGCTTTGCAGAAAGGCATGGAATAAAAAGGTTTGATCATGCTCCAGTAGCTGACCAACTCGTCTTCTCAAGAAACCAGTACTATAAGTTTCTGGTGCCAGAAGGTGCACAGGACAGGGACATAGGCGATAATTCTTTTTGGGGATTTGAATATTTCTCTGCCAGGGGTTTTAAGCTTGCCATTCCGATCTGCAGAATTAGTTACCCCAAGGCGGTTCAGCGATTTGCAAAGGAGTTTGATAAAGAGGAGCCGTTAGAAGGTTATGCTATGAAGAAACCACTAGAGGGTTATGTTCTAGCACAGGAAAAGAGGCTTATGCCTTCGCACGTCCGGATGGCCTATTTTGAGAACAATCCCGGCAGAAATGAAGAACTTCTTCGCCTCATTAGCGATGATGAGAGCGTGTTGCAGGAACTGCCTGCTCGAATGCTGGAGGACATGGTACGCTATTTTGAAATTCTTGCTGAGACAACAGAACGGAGAGGGAGAGGATTTTCCTGGGATTTCCTGCCAACGCTAACAAGCGTGTTTGAAGATCCTGCGAATTTATTTGAAAAGCCATATGGGTGGTATGTTGCGAAGGATATTGTTGTAGCAGGGACTGGATTATATTTTGTTGATTTGGAGGATGTTTGCGTTGATGCTCGAGCAAAGAATTTAGAAACATTAAGAATGCGGCAACAGCTCTATCTTACCGTACTCTTGAAAGACTTTTCAAGATTTCTGGCACACTATGCTATTGCGCTGGAAGATGAGCACGACCCAAAAGAGCAGCAGAGGATTGAGAGAAAAGTGATGGACGACTTGGTGTCTCGATTAAATGCCTCTGACTGCCTTACCGTAGAGCAAAACAAAAGGGCTATTAGGGTAACACTCCATTACCAACAGTTACGGAAAGGTGAGTTTGCCATTGATAGAGAGCACCTTCCTGTGATTTACCAGTGAGCTTATCACAGAGCAGCACAACAATTAATGCCCAACGTTATGTACAACCTCTGGT
>JACOVN010000166.1 GCA_016177315.1 Candidatus Woesearchaeota archaeon | reverse complement strand
GGCTTTCTCATGGGCTTGGTCGTGGGTTTGCTGTATAACCTCTTCGCCAGCAAATTTGGTGGCATCAAGCTGGAGCTGAAGTGAGAGCATGAACAAATCCTTTCCGTTGCTTTTCCTGCTTGGTATTTTGTCCTTAGCTCTCTTCGGCTGCAGGGGGCAGGGAGGATTCGGCGGAGGAGAAAAAGTCAAACTCGAGCAGATCTTTTCTGGAGGAAGCTACCAGTGTACAGTCCAGACAGCACAGGGACCAGTGGTTATGAAGGTAAAAGATACTACGATTCGATATGAAATGGAAACTGCGCAAGGAAGGTACAGCGCCATTGTCCAGGACAAAGGGCAGATGATGGTGAGCTATTCCTACATTCCGGACCAGGACAAATGGCTGAAAATTGCAGTGCCGAAGGCAGAAGCAGTGAAAACTCCCCAACAGCAAGCAGGCATTATCACGAAGGAGAGTGCTGCACAGTATCCTAACTATGATTGCAGGAAGGCTAGCATTAGTGAGGAAGAGTTTGAAGTTCCTGAAGAAAAAGTGCTGGACTATCAGGAGTTGCTGGAGGAACTTAGATAAGCACATCAAAATGATTATGTTAACATTTAGAAAATCGTTAAGTTTATAAAATCCTAAGCTATTTTTTCTCCTATGAGCATCGGTATATCAAAAGAAACATCTAAAAAGCTAGAAAATGCTTCTAAAGTCTTAGGTTTAAAAAAAGAGGAAATTATTGACCGTGCTATTCTAACCTATCTGGATAATATTGACAAATTCACAGAATTAAAAAAGGAATTAAGAGCATGGGAAAAACTGAGCGATGAGGCATTGGAGAACTTTGAGCGTGCATTATGAAAAGGGGAGAGATTTAATTGTTTCAATTATAAGTTAATCCACAAACTCCACTTCATCCCCCAGGTACACTCCCTGATGCAATTTCACCGGCCTCCAATCATCCTGAACAAGCTTTGCATCTAACCATGCTGCAAGTTCTTTAGGATTCCCAATCGTCGCACTCAAGCCAATGATTTGGATATTTTTCAACAACCTTCTGAGCAGCGTTAGTAATACTTCCAAGGTTGGTCCCCGGTCTGCATCGTTCAGCAAATGAATTTCGTCCACAATAACCACATAGATATCCCTTAACCAGGGGGCATGATGTCGGATAAGGGAATCCATCTTTTCAGAAGTTGCAATAATCAAATCATACTCCTTTAGGAAAGGATCTGCAGAATCGATGTCTCCCATACTCAAGGCAATCTTCATAAGGTGGCCATACTTCTCCTTGAATTCCCTGTATTTTTCAGAAGCTAATGCTTTTAAGGGTACGATGTAGATGGCCTTCCCTTTCCTGTTGAGAATGGAATGCAGAGCAGCTATTTCTGCCACTAAGGTCTTTCCAGAAGCTGTTGGCGTACAAACTAACAAATTGTTTCCTTCCAACAGTCCTGCCTTCATGGCCTTCGCTTGAGCAGGCCTTAATTCTGTTATGCTATATTTCTCCAAGACTGCATAGAATTCTTTTGGCACTTTCGATTGAATTTCGGAGAGGTTCATGTTGGCTGAGAGCATACGATGGATTAAAAAGGTTTTCCTCTACGGATAGCAAAGTTTTTAAACCCTTGGATTTTATCCTTCATCATGACATTCATCATGAAGAAGCTGTTGAAGAAGATGCCGCAATTGAGAAGCCCAATATTCATTCAGGGCTTGCCAGGCATTGGGAATGTTGGAAAGGTTGCAGTAGACTTCATGATTGATGAATTGAAAGCAACCAAGATGATGGAAATCAGGAGTGATGCCTTTCCCCATTCCGTGTTTGTGAACGAGGGGAATATAGTAGAATTGCCAACCATTGAGCTCTACTACAAGCAATTGAAGAACAAGAAGTTTGATTTACTCTTCCTTGCAGGAGATATCCAGCCTATTGATGAGCGCTCGAGCTATGAGTTCACGGAGAAGCTGTTAGACCTGCTCAGGAATTTCGATACGAAGGAAGTCATCACCATTGGAGGCATAGGATTGCCTGCGATACCGGAGCAGCCGAAGATCTATTGCACTGGCAATGGGAAGGAGATTATCAAAAAGTACAGGGAAGGAACGGAGATCCAGGATTCCCTCTATGGGGTGGTGGGGCCTATTGTTGGTATGACGGGTCTCTTGATTGGCATGGCTGGCGAGCAAAACATTCCTGGGGTGTGCTTTCTGGCAGAGACCTATGGCCATCCGCTCTACTTGGGCATCAAGGGAAGCCAGGAAGTGCTGAGGATTCTCAATAACAAACTCTCTCTGAACTTGGATCTGAATGCGTTGAACAAGGAAATCCAGGAAATCGAGCAGGAGATCATCAAAAAAACGAAGCAGCTCGGAGATTTGGCGAAGAAAGCCAGACCAGGAGAAGAGGGCGCGGCAACCTACATTGGATAACCTTCCTTCTCCATCATTCTGAGGAAAAGCATAAACTTTATAAATGCATTTGCGCTCAAAAGTTTATAGTTTGCCATTTTTTGGCAAAGGGGGTGCTCAGATGGTAGATGCGTCAAGACCATTGGATGCATTGAATGAATCAAGGAATAAAAGAGTGGTTGTAGAGTTGAAGAACGGCAAGCAATTGATTGGCAACTTGAAGGCTTTCGACATTCACATCAACATTGTCCTGGATAATGCAGAAGAGCGGGAAAATGGTGAGCTCAAGAGAAAATTAGGACAAGTGTTTATTCGAGGGGACACCATCATTATCATCTCTCCTCAAGCGTAAAGCAGAACAGAAATAAGCGGAATTTCGTGTTGCAACATGACCAAAGGAACCCCTTCTATGGGAAAGAAGTCAGGGAAGAAGAACCACATTTACTGTAGAAGGTGCGGGAAACATGCGTATCACATCCGAAAAAAGACCTGTGCATCCTGTGGGTATGGGGCAAGTTCTAAACTCAGGCACTATAATTGGAAGAAGCCGGGAAAATAGTTGTTTCTGTAGGAATCTTTATATATCATTCTCTGGCTTTATTCTATAATCGCCTCAGAAAACAAGCACCCCTACGTGTGAGAGCTGCACGAAAAGAGAGCGCTAAAGGATTTGGGTAAAGAAGTGCCTCAACATCCGTTTGTCGTGGGATTGAAGCGAGCGTAGCGAGCGGAAATCCCACCAGAGTAGTTTTAATCAAACTTTTCCTAAAAGTTTGCGGAGGTGCCAGAGCGGCCAAATGGGGCAGGCTTAGGACCTGC
>JACOVN010000167.1 GCA_016177315.1 Candidatus Woesearchaeota archaeon | reverse complement strand
TACTATTTCTTTGATTTTTCCCATGAATAAAGAGGGAGACCTTGAAGTACAATCCTTAATCATCATTCTCCTCGTGCTGGTTTTCTTCCTCATCGTTGCTTATGTTGTCATTAACACCCTTTTGGGGGCTTCTTAGCATGCACAGAAAAACAACGTTTGGGAAAAGGGGAGGAATGGAACCCTGGGAAATTGCAGCAACCCTTGCTCTTGCTGTGATTGTTGCAGTAGCGCTTGTTGCTTTTGTTACAAAAATCTTGCCAAAGGACTGTGACCAGGCAGACCTCCAATTGTGCAGAGCCTCTGTCCAGCTTAAATCTGCAGCAGCACAAATGACCGATTTAAACTGTGAGACATGCTACAGGGATGACATTGCCCGACTCGAAAAAAAGGAACAGGTTATGAATGCAGTTTCTGATGCCTTCTATGAATGCTGGTATATGTTTGGGGAAGGGCAGTACCATGCTTTTGAGGGAGAAGTCACAGACAAAGTGGCACATTGCTTTATTTGCTCCAAATTCCAGATGCCAAAAACCTTTGATGGTTCTACCAGTGAAAAGAGGATTCAAGCACCGGAATTACCCCAGTTCATGAGGAGTGACAAGTATAAGAATGCGGAAGGATTTGTCTACGACTTTGTTGAGAAGGGGTTCATAGAAGTACGAGGGGAGAAGAAGCTGTTATTTAAGCAATTGAAGTTTCCAAAAACAGCTGATGAGGTTGTTCTGGATCGGTTGAAGGACTCCTTGCAATTCCCTGGTCCGGGAATTCCAACTATTCCAGAGCTCTCTACTACCCTCTTGATGCATGCGATCTTTGCCTACAGCCTGGAGGATTACTCCAGCGAGTACAACAACCTCCTCTATTCCAAAAGATCAGGAGTGGATAACGATTTTGTGGTTCTGTATTACCAATTCTCTGAGTATTTCCTCAAGCAGCTTCCCCTGGTGCAGGTCATGGGGAGTGTTGTTGGGGAGGGTGCTCTTGCAAATGCAGTGCAGAAGGCGACACAAGTTCCGCCTGGGTATGTTTTCCTTACTCGCTTCTCGGATGTGCAAAACTTAGGCTGCGAGGTGCTGCAGGGGTGAGAGGAAAGAGAGGGATCGAGGGGTTGCTGGCGATTGCTATTTTCATGCTCGTGTTCGCAGTAGGCGTCATTATTTTCATGCAAAATTTCTTGGGAGAAACAGCTAAAAATGCCGCATTGGATATACGGTGCCAGGCAGGCTTTCTGCAGCAGAACAACGAAATTGACTGCACTACGCAACCTGTTGCTCTGAAAGGAGAGGAAAAAAGCATCAAGAAAGCCATCCTGAATTTACTCCATGACACGTACAGAACTATCGGAGAATTCCAGTACGATCCCTTTCCAGATTCACAGATAAAAAATATTTGCTTGGTATTTGCCAAAGTTTCCTTTTCCGATGCTCCTGTAAGCATACAGGATCTTGACCTTGCACTGTTGGAAAGCCAGCATGGTGGAACAGTGGATTATGAGGCATACACGAACAACGTCGCAACAGAAAGCGTAAAGAAGGCATTTCAAGCAACCAGAGATGCCTATCAGACAAAGGAGGATTATGCCATTGTTTTTATTCAATCGCAAGCAAGGAATTTCCAGGAGTACTTCCATGAGGTTGACATAGAAATTATTCCAGAAAAGATGCTCCAGGAAGGCATTCTTTTCCTCATTCCAGGAGACACCGTGCAAGGAAATGCCTTGCAATCTTCTGGAATAGGCTTTGGAGGAGGTGCATTTGGTGTGGTGTACGCCCAAAGTCAAGCAGTCTTTTTCATCCCCCTACCATTTGCAGAGAAGCTAAACTGTGTGGAAATGCGGGGTGCATTCAGGCCTATTGCATGAAAGCAATATGAAAATTTATAAAGGACATATCCCCTAAAGCAGGCATGGAAAAGAGAGGTGATGTAGGCTTTGAATTCATAGTGAAAATTATTATTACTCTTGTTGTTCTGGTTGTCGTGCTTGGAATCATCATCATGATCTTTGACAAATCCTACAGCATTGTGGACAAAATAAAAAACATCTTCTGGGGTTAAGATGGATAAGAAAGCAATAGCTTGGCCATCCTTCCTTGCAGCTATTCTTGCACTTCTCGGATTTCTTGCACTCCTCTTTGTTCCAAAAATTATTGATTTGTCTGAGGGTTTTTTGGGTTTTGCAGAGCAAACAGAGGAAAAGCTGCCAAGCATAGAGGAACTTTCTCGAGAGCATTTCCTCAGAGACCTTGCTGAGGCATACCAGTACTGCGGATTTACAGAGACAGCAAAAACTTTCTGCAAATGTACCGTTCCTGTGAATCTAGAGAAAAAAGAAAAGATCTTTTTTGAAGGAAATGAGCAAGAAACCATGATGGCAATCTATGAGGAGGAATTACCAAAGGAAAGGCCCATCGATGCCCTAAGGTATGAGTCATACCCCATTTTAACACGCACTGGAGAGCTGCGAGAGGTGCAAGTGGCTGGTGGAACCATGCTCGTTAAGGAATTCGAACGCATTCCTCGTGAGCTCTGTCTCCATCGAGAAGGACAGGCTGTTTCAGCACCTCCTGATTTGCGAACATCTCGACGCCATCTGCTTGACTTCCTCTCTCCCACCCAGAGAGTTGTTGTCTTTTTCAAGGAGGGTGCTCAGTTAGTATGGACAACGAATGCAAAGGAGTATTGGGAAATCCCTTTTATCGGCAGCAGGCTGCAAGACCCTATCCGATATTGGTCTGCAGAGCCCGCAGTATTCTGGCGGAAATCAGATGATGCAAGGTGCCTTTGGCTGCCATTGATAAATAAAAATATTGGCAAGGACGAGCTTACCAATCCTGTATCAGAATGTTCCCAGGAAGAACTATTCTTCTCTGAGCATGCAGCACTGTTCCAAACCTTTGTGCAAAAGTACCTGCAATGCAGGGAAGAGGCAAGCACGGGAAAAACAGGTTCGTGTGGAGAAATAATGCTGGATTTTCCCAATAAGCTGTTCCTGCGGTACACCACTGCCTATAGTGGTACCAGTGTCAATATTCCGGATAAGCAACAATTCCAATTGCTCTACCAACCCCTCAATAAACTCATTGCAGAATCAGAACTTTTAGAAGGAGAACTTTGCCTTATCCAAGATACAGGGGAAAAACAGTTCAAACGAGTACATGCCTTCACTGCAGGAAATTACCATTTCACTATTCAGAATGGGAAGGTGTGCGTCAGCACCTTTCCATCTCTCCCCTCCTCTGCATTCCCGACCCTATTCTCTTTTGATGCAAGCATTCCAGATGGTAACTACCTTCAGACCTTCATTACTCCAGCTGAAACAGAGCAGCGGAAAGTAGAGGAGCAGTACGATAATCTTATTTTAGGAGAAGCAAAAAAGCAGAATGTGGATTTCCTCTTAGTAAAAGCTATTATCCAGCATGAGAGCAGTTGGAACCAAACGGCTATCAGTCCAAGACAATCCCTGGGGTTAATGCAGGTAACAAGGGATACAGCAAGGAACTTACAGGCTAGAGGACTTCCCTGCCCAGCCAATTTTGATACTAAGGTGGAATCCAATATCCAATGCGGAATTTCAAGATTGAGGACACTCCTTGCCTATGTCCAAGAGAATGGCCTGGAGGCAAAGCATACCATTGCTGGCTATAATGCTGGAGAAGAGGCCTTGAAGGCAAGCGAGGACTGTCCGGGCATGAGGTTTTGGGAGTGCTTATGGGAGGATAAGGAACATACCATACGGAATACTGGCTATGAGGAAACCAGGCAGTATGTTCCGAAAGTATTAAAAAGCTATGAGGAATTGAAGCAGAGGATAGCAACAGCGTAAAAGAGGGATTGCATGCTTACTATGCAAAAAAAGGGAGATATTACCTTTACTCAGATTGTCTATGCAGCACTAGCATTAGTTATTCTGGTTGTTCTCATCATGATTTTCACTGGGCAGTTCCGGCGATTAGGGGAAAAATATGAGGAAGTTGGGGAAAGTGCAACAGAGGCTGCAACCAAAACAGGGTGGTGCATTTCTACCATTACTGCTGGAGCGCGATGCAGCTACGATGCCTCGTGCGTCGAGATTGCCAGTCAAGTGGGAGGCAGCCTCGTGCCAGGCTTTCCGAAAGCAACGGTTACGAAGGATGAGTGCAAGAATGCCGGAGAGAAGCGATACTTCTCAGAGAAGGAGAATAAGTTCTGTTGCGTAAAAATCGGTTAGGGAACATGAATGCCAAAGCAGATATCAGTGCCGTACTGCTCTTCTCCATTGGCTTAGTGTTGGCAGCGGTTGTGATTTTCAGCACTGTAGGATTGTTTGTCAAGCTTTTGCATTTCTTTACCAATAAGCCTGATGAGGGAACGTACAATTCCTTTGCCTTGCTGGAGAAGGAAATCAAGCTGCTCCGGGATGAAGAAAAACAGGCGATGCCGTACTACCTCAAGCCTGGCCTTTATCTGCGAGCAGGCATTTCCAACTGTCCTGGAGAGAAGCTCTGTATCTGTGAAGACATAGGGTGTGAGAACATTATCAAGGATGGCATGAAAACATTTCCAGGCCTTACCTTCAGCCAGGTAACCATAGAGGGGAGAAAAGGCAGGGGAGTAAAGAACATTGCTATCGGGCGAGTGGGGAACAAAATTCTCATTGCAGAGAGCACTGCTCCATAACTTCCATAGCCCATAAACTATTTAAACCCACTTTTCCAGCCTTGCTACATGTTATTGAAAATTTTGTTATTGCGAAAAAGAGGGAAGCGAGGAGTTGCACCGCTGCAGGACACGCTCCTGGCTCTTGGCTACCTGCTGATTATTGCCCTTGTTTTCTTAACCCTGTTCTACAAGTTGAAAACACTTGCAGAGAATCCTATTTTCGAGGAGACCTACCTCGCTGCAGACCTTGCCTTATATGTTGATACCCTCCTTGCTGCGCCAGTGAATACGCTTGCATTCTATAAACAGGGATTCTCTCTGATCAAGGATCTCGAGATAGCGGTTGGCGTAGAAAGGGGAGAAGAGCAGTATGTAGCCCTATACCCTGGAAAAAAGCAACGGAGAATTGTGACGAAGCACCTATACCATCCAAACAAATTTTTAACAGAGAAAATTTCTTTCATGGAACTTTCCAAGCAAATCACCTTTGCAAAAACCAATAACCGGCTGCATGCCGGCAGTGCTGAACAACTTTCACAACTTTCCTTTTCGCCAAAGGCTGTTTCTTTCTTCAATGTGAAGACCGAAGGCAATCGGAATGAAAAGCGCCTTGTCCTCAACATCGCTTCTGCCGATGCTGCTCCCTTTGCCATAGGAGTTTCTGGAACCATTCTGGAGCACATCCCTTTTGAGGAACGATATAAGCAAAGCTTACATGCAGAAGTTTTTGTTGGTTTAGCCTTGAGCAGTGATCCTGTGTTGAAAGCCACCATTCCCCAAGAAAGCTTGGAGAGCAGGAAATTAGCCTCAGTATTCATCAATGAATTGCTAGAAAGCCAGGATATTCCGTATGCTATCATTCCCATCAACAGGGATTTCCTTCCAGAGGGAGATGCACGGCTGCTCCTGCGAGCAGACGTCCCAAGCATGCATCTCCAGATTCCAAGGAATTTTCCTTCCCGAGAGCTTGCCAAAGCTCTTGATAGTGCATTGGATGCATATTTTGCTCCCTCCTTTTCCCCTCTAGAGACTGAGGAAAGAACATTGCATGTTGTCTTAGCAGGAAACAAGCGTATGGTCTTGCCAACAGAACCATGAAACCTAACACACCGTACATACTGTGGATACTCCTCGGCATTCTGTTTTTGCCAGCCAGCGCCGCCATAATCCTGGATGATGCAGATATGCTCTCCGCAGCAATGGAGGAAAAAATCGAGCAATTCAATGGGGTTTCTGAAATTACCTTTTCCATCATTACCATTCCCTCTACCTACAACCTCACGCAGCAGGCTTCGGAGAATTATGATTTCTATGATCTGGAATTTCTCCTGTTCTATGCAAAGAATAAAGATGCTGCCATGCTGGTGATGCCAGTCCATGAAGGAATTCCGGAAATCCTTGCCGCAGGATTGCTGGACAAGTATCAAGGAAAGTATCAGCAGAACTTTGATGGATTTGTGGAAGAAATTTTGGATGCGCTACAGTACTGGGAGAAAGAAAAAAAGGTAGGGAAGCCGGCCTGCGCATTGCTGAAAGATGGTTTCTGTGATTTGCAATGTGCTGAGCAGGACCTGGATTGTCTCTGTGGGGATGGTATTTGCCAGAGCTACGAGAATAGTATTACCTGCAGAAAGGACTGTGGAGAAATGCAGCCAACGTTCCTCTGCGGAATCCTGACAGATGGTTTCTGTGATCCAAGTTGTCCTTTCTTTGACATGGATTGTAAAATTCAGGCAGAGGATGCTGTTCTCCAGGAAAAGGCGTCCTTCCAGTTGTATCTCTTGCTGAGCGCAGGGCTGCTCTGCATCCTTCTCAGTTTCATTCTCTTCCTGCGGAAGAAAGGTTTCAAGGGAAAGAAAGGGTTGAGCTTCCATATTGTGGATACTATTATCTGGATGGCTCTCCTCTTTGCCGGAGCGCTCTACCTCTCCTTCATCATCCCAAAATTCTTTGCCATCGGCATGGAAACTCAGGAATTGCGAGCAGAGCTCTTCCTCCAGAGAGTCCTGCAGGATCCCCACGGCATTATCTACCTCGACCCGTTAACGAACAAGCCTTATCCTGGCATTATTGATATGGAAAAATTCCAGCAAGGCTATCTCGAACACAGCTTCGTTGCTTCCCAAAATGACATCCTTGCTGCAGAATTGCGATTGAATTCCCAGAAACAGTATGTCCATGAGCTGGCATTTAAGGAATGGAAGAAGATGGTTGCTGCAGGTGCTGGAGTATTGTTCGAGAAAGAGATTCCTGTGGTTGTTGCTTCCCAGGGAGGCTTTACACGAGCAACATTGCATGCAACCATCATCACACCCAGGGGATGAGCATGAAAATAACCCTAAACAATAGGAAAGGTGTTGGCGCATTAACAGGAATGAGAGTAGCGTTGAATACCTACACCATCCTTGGTGCTGCCATTGTTTTTATTGTCTTCACCTTCCTCTTCTATCAGCTCGCAACAGCAGCAAAAGCAAGGATTGGCCAGGCGGAGATGATACAAAAGGAAAATATGCTTTTTGTAACCAATCTCCCGAGAATGGAAACCAGCAGCGGGAGAACAGTCGGGGAGTTGATGGTATTAGCAGCGAATTACCGTGGAAAGGAGAACCCTTACAGAACTACCCTCGAGCAAGAAGTAAAGGAAGTGTTCTCAAAATATCCCAGCAAGTATTGGTATATTGCTGTCTATGCAGGAGAAAAGAGCAACGACAAGCTTCTCTTTCAGCAGGACAGGGTAGACTGGGTTCCGGATACTCCAGGAGGCATGCCGTCCTTCTGCTCTACAGACCTTTATCTCCCAAATCCTGGGAAAGGAGGGGTATTGATCGTGGAGCTTTGCTTTGCTGAAGGGCACAAATTTGGATCGCAACCTTGGGATGAGGGAGGAGGTATTTAGCATGCTGCAAGCGAAACTCTGGAAAGGAAAGAAGGGATTTTACGCTATCTTTGTCGTCCTGTTGTTTGTTGTCCTTCTGAGCTATGCCTTCGTGCACTTGGCCACGAAGTTCCAGGATTTCCAAGAGGAAAGAGTTCTGGGAGAGCGGCAATTCGCGTTACTGTGGGGGTATCAAAAATTTTCCAATCTTTCCTTGTTCCTGGATATCGCAGGAAGCCTTGCAGTGCAGCAGAGTATCCATGCATTGGCCATGCAGGGAGGAATTGGAAAGGAATGCCAGTACCAGGGATTTGGGAAATGGGATGATAACAAAAACTCGCCTTTGACAGGCGAGTTTTTGGGATCGAAAATGGTCGGACTAAAGTCCGGGGTAGTATACCCGACCATTTTCGATAAAAATTGCCAATTTTCCTTGCCAAAGCTGCATGCGTTGCTTTCCGAAAAAGTCAACCAGGAAATGCAGCAGTACCTTTCCTCTCTTGCAATAGTGGAAGGGAAGAAAATTCCCTATGAAATTACTTGGCAAGAAAATAGAGAGGATGAAAAGACCGCCATAGCTGGAATTGCACCAGAGCACCTTTCCTTGCAGATTTCCTGTAACCAAGGAGAAAGTGGAGAGCTCTGTGGAGAATTGTTCTTCCAGCCCTCCTTCACCGCTCATTTGGGTTATTCCTTTGCAGACTATGGAATATTGCAGAAAAAAATTCTTGGAGATGATGGTTTTGTTACGAAGATCCAGGATTGTGAGAGAGGAGGGGATGATTTCCAGATGTGCATCAACCAAGCACTGCATGCTCTCCAGGATGGTGCTTTCCTCTTCTCACAGGACTGCTTTCCTCATTCCGCGGAAAAAGCTTTTTACAGTTTTGTGGAAAAATTTACTAGTTGTCAAGGGGCTGTGGAGAATGACTGCCGGTGCAATCTTTTTGACTTTGATGCGCTGGAGCAAATACGGAACGGACTAGGGGAAGCGTACGAGATCTCGCTTGACTTTCACAAGCAGGAAATCGCACTGAAGGAAAGAAGCACGAACAGCATTTTGCTCCAGGAGGCGATGCCCAGGACAGCGTTGTGCTACTTGACCAATTCCTACCGGGATGTGCGTTCATTTAACGATGATACAGAACGAGCAGTATTTTTCTTACGCATATACGCGGCAGAAGGATCCTTCTCCTCTTCCACCTTGGTCTTTGCTCCCAACGAGCAGGAGACAGGCATTCCATTGGAACAGAGGGAATTTCCCATCTACCGGCATCGACCTTTCCTCTGTTTTGTTCCTACCGGTGATCTAACCCACTATCAAGAAGCTCCTCTCTGCACCTTGCCAGAGAGCAGAATAGCAAAATTCTGTGCTGTCACGAAGCAGAACCTGCTCTCAGCAGATCCTTTGCAAGGAGTGGTCGAGAAGCCCGTAACCTATAGAATCGCTGTAGAGATTCCGAAATAACGTAAGCAAAAACTATATATACCAC
>JACOVN010000024.1 GCA_016177315.1 Candidatus Woesearchaeota archaeon | reverse complement strand
CTGACTATTATTGTACAAAAATTTAGGTCAGCTACTATACTTTGTTTCCTTCCTTACCCATCGCTCATATTCTTCATTCGCTGTTGCTTTGCATTTGATGATGCAGGGAATTTGGTAGGAGTGCAATTTCTTCACCTCTTTCTTTATTTTTCCAAAGTGCTTTTCGAGGCTCTTCGCCAGCAATACAATCTCTCTGCTCTTCTCCATCTTTCCTTTCCACCAATACATGCTTTCCATAGGATGCATATTCGCACAGGCAATGAGTCTCTTCTTCAGTAATGCTGTGGCGATCTTCCTGGCTTCCTGCCTGTTTTTGCAGGTAATAGAGACACTGATCATCTCCAACCTATAGTGGCTAAAGCTTTAAATACCTTTTCCTTTTCCAGCAGCGCATGGAAGCACTGCTCTATTCCTCTATTCTTGGCACCTTTCTGGTGGAGGCGAAGAAGGGAAGATTGATAGAGAAAATCCTTTTTTCCCAGCAGAATGTTTTAGACAGAGCAACAGCATTGCGGCAAGGGGCATGGATTCAGGAAGAGGTTGCTGTACTGAAAAAGTATCCCAACGCGAAGATAACCTATCTTGGCTTTAAGGAAAAAGAAAACATTCCTGTTACACACGCTTTGGAGACATTAGAACTGGTGAGCAATGCGATACAAGAGGCCATTGCCTTTCCACCATGGCAGGAACGAAGCATCATGATAACAAGGAAAGCCATTCGAGATGCCTTTAAGCCAGAACTGCTCATCATCCAAGCCGTGGAAAATATTGCTGAATTGGATAAAGTTGCCAATATCTTAGGAAAGAGATTGCGAGAATGGTTTGGTTACTATCTGCCAGAATTCTCTCTTGGGAATCAGGAAAAATTTGTTTCTCTTATTCTGGAAAAAAGCAAGGAAGTACTCTTGAAAGAGTTAAAGGTGAGGAGGGAAGAAAGCATGGGTGCCGAATTCCAGAAAGAGGATGTTGAGGAAATGTTGGCGTTGGCAAAAACCATGCAAGAACTTTTTGCCCTGAGAAAGAAGCATGAAGAGTATTTAGAAAGGAATATGCAGAAGACGATGCCCAACGTGCAGGCCATTGCTGGAACAGTGATTGGAGCAAAACTGCTGGCCTTGACAGGCACCTTGAAGAGATTGGCAACATTCCCTGCTTCCACCTTGCAAGTCTTGGGTGCAGAGAAAGCATTGTTCCGGCATTTGAAGACAGGAAGCAGGCCTCCAAAATATGGGATTTTACATGAGCATCCCTTGATTGCAAAAGCCAAGAGGGAAAAGAGGGGGAAGGTAGCCAGAGGATTGGCAGATAAAATCAGCATTGCAGCAAAAGTGGATTACTTCAAAGGAGCATTTATCGGAGAAAAATTAAGAAAAGAATTGGAGAAGAAATTCCAATGAAAACCTTATATTTTATCACCACGAACCGGAATAAGTTTGAGGAGGCTCGAGAGATACTGCAGCCATTGGTTGTAGAGCAAATTCCATTGGAAATCCCGGAATTGCAAGGGACTCCAGCATTCATTGTCCAGGAGAAAGTGTTGGCTGCCTGCAACAAATTGCAAAAGCCATGCTTTGTTGAGGATGTTGCCCTGTGCTGCAATGCATGGCAGGGCTTGCCAGGGCCATATATCAAGGATTTTGAGCAGCGCATCCGTGCAGAGGGCATCTGGAGAATGCTTAAGGATTTTGAGGACAAAACCTGCAAAGCAGCAGCTTTGATTGGATATTGCGAGCCAGGAAATGAGCCAAGAATCTTTGAAGGTACGGTAGAAGGGGAAATCGTAGAGCCGAGAGGAACAGAAGGCTTTGGCTTTGATCCTATCTTTTTGCCAAAGGGGTTTCAACAAACGTATGCAGAGATGGGTATCGGAGAGAAGAATAAAATCTCCCATCGAAGGAAAGCATTAGAGCAATTCAAGGAGTGGCTGCGACATGAGCATGCAACAGCATAAATTGCAAGGAATATATACCCTGGAAGGGTGGAAGAAACGACTCCTACTGACGAAAAATATTATTTCTGGACAGCAGGTCTATGGAGAGGAAATAATCAAAGAACGGAATGAGGAATTTAGAGTCTGGGATCCTTCCAAAAGCAAGCTTTGTGCAGCTTTGATGAAAGGCGTTTCCCAGATTGGGATAAAACCAGGCAGCATCGTTCTGTACTTAGGAGCAGCTTCTGGAACAACTGTTTCTCATGTTTCTGATCTTGTTGGCAAAGAAGGCTTCGTCTTTGCCGTGGAATTTGCTCCCAGAGTTTTACGGGAATTAGTTTTTGTTGCAGAAAAAAGAAACAATATTGCTCCTATTTTGGCAGATGCCAACCAGCCACAGCAGTATTATTATCAAGTTCTTCCTGTTGATGCCATCTACCAAGACATCGCTCAAAGAAACCAGGTGGAGATTTTTTTGAAGAACGTTTATTTATTCTTAAAGCACGGTGGTTTTGCCTTGCTGGCTGTGAAGGCAAGAAGCATCAATGTTGCAGAAAAACCAAAAAGGATTTTTTCTCAAGTAAGGCAGGAATTGGAGAAGCATTTAACCATTGTGGATTACAGGGAGTTGGAGCCTTTCCAGAAGGATCACTGTTTGTTCGTGTGCAAGAAGAGATAGTTTGTAATTTTTCTGTAAAAATTTATATATCGTGCCCCGGTTCATGGGTATATGGCAAAAGAAGAGAGCATTTTCGTGGAGTACTTTGGGGGTTCGCCTTTGGTTCGGATTCTTAATTTTTTAATCCTTGGGAAAGATTTCGATTACTCAATGACAGAAATTGCCGAGGGGGCAGGAGTTGGTTGGACGTCCTTTACTAGGGCGTGGAAGATACTCCAGGAAAAGAACGCTGTTGCCCATACCAGGAATATCGGGAAGGCAAAGCTGTTTAAGCTCAATACCAATGATCCTACTGTCAGAAAGCTCGTGCAGCTGCACTGGGAAATTCTGAAGGAAGAAACAAATAAATTCTTGTCCAAAAAGAAGGTTGAACTCGAAGCTACCTAAAACCCATTCCTCCTACATCGCTTACAGAGACCATTCTTAATGACCCTGCTCGTTCCGCAGGAACTGCATCTTCCAGATTCTGCTAAAGCCATTGCTTTCACCTTCACCAACCCCAGAAAACACCAAAAGGCTCTTAGGAAGAGGTAGTATATAAAGATTGTGTTTTTAGTTACTGAAAAGTGGTTAATTAGGAAAGATTTATAAATTAACTCAATAATCTTTATGGTATGGCATTAAAAGATAAGCTACCATT
>JACOVN010000139.1 GCA_016177315.1 Candidatus Woesearchaeota archaeon | reverse complement strand
CTAAATAATGGTTAATTTAAGCTTGGAAGAACTGCGGATTGACACCGACAACAACATACCTCACCCTTTAGGGTGGGGAGGAGGTCATAAAAATCCCTGTTCCGTAAGATTTCCAAGCTAGAAAAAACAGGAAAGGCTTCTCAGGCTTTCTATTCTCATTTTCATAAAAAGCAGGAGTGGAAATGTTCCCTCTTTTTTGAAAATCTTCCAATAGGGAAAGGCAAGATTGGAAAAATTCCTTTCCGTGTTGTACTTTTTTCCATTTTGCAGGAAATCTTCCAAAAAATGCTCCAGAGCGCATATTAACATCGACAGTAAGAGTACATGCATGTGGTGGTTGTTCCTTGCACTGCTATTTGCGCTTCCTGTGGTAAGCGCAGAGTTGATTATTCATGAGATCCTGTACAATCCGTTGGGGGATGACAACAATAGGGAATTTGTTGAGGTGTTCCATAATGAAGCAAGCAACCTTTCCAGCTTTATCATTGCAGATACTGCTTCCAATGATACGCTGCAAACCTTGCAGTACCTTCCAGGCCAATTTTCCCTCATTGTGGAAGAGGGCTTTGATTTTTCCAGCATTACTAATGCCAGTGTTTACTCTGCTGGCAGCACGATTGGGAACGGGTTGAGCAACGATGGCGAAACCCTTACCTTGTATGATCCAGACGGAAACCTTCTTGCGAGTGCCACGTACAGCAACACCCTCGCCAATGGGAATGGATTTTCTCTGGAGGTGGTGGATGGCGTATGGCTGGAGAGTCTCTTGCACAATGGCACCCCGGGCATGGCGAATTCTGCCGGTATTCCAGCCATATCACCCATCCCGAATGTGAGCAACAATAGCAATGCGACTAATGCAAGCAATCCTAACAAGCAGGATTGTACTATCCATCTTTCTGTGCAAACAGACAAATTAGTATACCTCAACGAAGAGCAGGTCAAAATTCTTTTCGATGTGACTGACGAGTCTATGCCCTATAGTATCGAATACTGGGTTGAGGACTTGCGGGGAATCATTGTCAAAGAAAAAAGAAATACGAGCAATACCAATGCAAAGTATTTCACTCCTGAAATTACAGAAAGTGATAAGGCATTGCAGGCAAAGGGGAAGTTGTACAGTGAATGCAATAATGCCGGTAGAAGGGAGGCAGAGAGTATTTTTACTGTTCTTAACAACGCAACCCAGATAAAGAATTCCACTTCCTTCATCGTTATCAAGGAAATTCTCTTGGAGGAGAATAGCACTGCCTTTGGAAAGCAATTTGAAATTCTTTTGGAAATTTATAAAGGAGATACGAGGAAAAGTGTTGTGGAGGTCTTTGTTGTTAATCAGGATAAACAGAAAGTCAGCGATGTTTCCAAGTTCTCTGCACGGGAAAAATTCACAGTCTATGAAATTTCCCTGCCTATGCAAATGAAGCAGGGCTGTAATGAAGGACAGCATACCCTTCTCGCTAAAGGCCTTGATGGTATCCAGGAAATGCCCATTTTTGTCGAGAAGGGAGAAAACTGTGAACGGACAGAAAAATCAGAAGCAGTAAAAGAAAAACAAGAAGAAATGGAGAAGCCAGACACTTCACCCTCCCTGCTCCGTTTGGTGGAAGGCCCTTCTCAGGCAATGGTAGGAAAACCATTCTCTGTCGTGGTTGCGATAGAGAACCCCTCAGACGAAGCCAGGAATTTCATAGTCTGGAGCTATATCTATCGAGGCTCAAAATCCTATTCCGGAGAGCGTGAAGGCAACAAGCAGGAAACCCGAGTAGAGGCAAAATCCAGGGAAGAAGTCGAATTATGGAATACTGTGAAGGATGCAAAGGACGGAATCTATAAGATAAAGGTAAGGGCATTGCAAGAGAGAAGAAAAACTCCTTTGGAGATCACCAATGATATCTCTCTTTCTCGTCCAGAGGAATTACAAGAAGAAGAAATTCCAGCATTGCAAAAAGCAGGAGAGGCAGAACAGGAAAATCAGGTGAAAGTCATTCCCCTAGAACCTGTGACAGGAAGCATAGTCCTTGAATCGAAGACGAACAAACTGAAGAGGCATATGCTGTTAATTTTGCTGGGGTTGTGCTTCTTGACGATTGTGGTGTTGGTTATGAGGGAGAAATGAGAAACGAAGAAAAGCATGCGCAAAAGAAATGGGAGATCTCCATCATTGAACTAAAAAATAATTCTGGAAAACGATTCAATAGAAATCCGACACCCCCAGTCGGAGACTGGGGGGATTGCTCGCTCATGCTCAAAAATCATTCGGATTTTTGGCGCCCCAGAAATGCAAGGCATTTCTGTGGCTTCGTTCGCTCGGTCGGATTTCTAAGAATGCGAATATTCCGCGATACAGCTATTGCTTCCAAACCACCAGTCAAAGACTGGATGGAATATTCGCATTTAATCAAAACCACTCATGTGCCATCTCCACTCCGTTTCGATGGCGCGACAAACCGATGATAAACGCCAGCATGCATATATATTTATATGTCGGAAATACCACCTTCCTATTTGGAAGGTGGATAAATGTCACTTCGCTTCTAGAAGAGGTGGTATTTCCGAGCATGCTCAAGAACCACCGTGATTCAGACCAGCTATGCTGGAATCATGCCACCGGTCTCTGGCAGGTGGTTCTTGACAAAAAGGGAAAAGTTTATCAATGGTAAAGGCAGAGTAATAGAAAAAGAGGTTCCCGATGGTCGAAAAACAGCGCGTCGCCGAGCGGCACTTTGAGTATAAAGGGTTATTCAAATTCCGAGAGCTCTTCCGCATTATGGATTTCTGGCTGAGAGATAAATTCTACGATAAGAAAGAAAAATATACTTCGAAGATGGAGACGCCTTTAGGTATCCAATACAATCTCCAGTTTGAGCCATGGAAGAAAGTGACAGATTATTACAAGATTGTGCTAGAGATTGAGATGACAGTTACTGCGCTTAGGGAAGTGGAAGTAGAACTGAACGGAGAGAAGCAGAAGGTCAATCATGGGAAAGTGGAAGTGAAGATCACCAGTTTCTTAGTTTTCGATTATGAGAATAAGTTTGAGGATGCAGAGAAGCCGTTCCTCTATTTCCTTAGGCATATCATGAACTTTTTTGTCTACAAGCACATTACGAAGAAGTACTGGGAAATGGCAGTGGACGAGGCCACTGATCTTGAAAATACGATGCGTTCCTACCTCAATACATTCCAGCATAAAATGGAGGAGTCCTATGAGACCGGACATGAGCACACCCGATACGCCTAGGGGCATGGAAAGAATTGCCCTGTGGGAGAGACCTATTAAGGAAATCTTCATTGATCGGGAGAAAGTCCATTATCATGGTCTGTTTGAATTACGCGCTTTTCGTCCTATGATCGTGCAGTGGGCGAAGCAGAACCATTACATCCTGGACGAAATCCACGGCTCAGAATTGGTGGAGGAAGAGAGCAAGGATATCCATATACATTTTCTCCTCCAGAAAAAATTGGCAGAGTATTACTTCAGCGTCATTACTATGGAAGTGCATATGGAGCATTTGAAGGACAAGGAGGTAAAGCTGAGCGGGAAAAGCAGAACCTTGCAGGGAGCAACGGTAGAAGTTACGTTCAACGGCTTCCTTATGTCTTTCCTCCAGTACCGCTGGGAATCGAAGCCATGGTTCTATTTCCTGAGAACCGTGATTGATAAGTTTGTATACAAGATCGACCGGAATGTATACCAGAATCAATTGATCAGTGATGCAGGAGATTTAATGAACAAGACACAGGCATTCTTCTTGCTCTACCAACAGAGAACTGGGAATATCCACGAGCTGAAGGAGGAGAGCGATGAGGGGAAGAAGGGAGGAGTTGGTGGAGAACAGAAGGGGGAGGTAGCAACAGAGCATTCCTAGTTCTTCAGCAGCATAACTTTTATAAATAGCCTATCCTGTCTTCTTTCGTGCGAGCGGCAGGCCCACTATTGACAGTACCAGGATGCGAGGGTAATGCAGGAATGCTGCACTCCTCAAAGCAAAGCCTGGTCAAATGCGCAGGACTCAGAACGAGTGCGACACTTAAGACCAGCATTTGGTGAGACATCCTGTCCCTTAGTGGGTTCGGGGGTTCGAATCCCT
>JACOVN010000138.1 GCA_016177315.1 Candidatus Woesearchaeota archaeon | reverse complement strand
GAAAGAAATTAAAGAAAGAATACGTGGAGGAGCGCTACGCCGATTGAAATCTGGATTGAACATCTTTGAGGAAATGTCCAAGACATTACCTCGTGTGTTGATGCGGCTTTGTGATACTAAACTTGCAGAAGAAGCTTTCCTATGCACCGAGGATGGTCCTACGTTTAAAGATTCAGCGAATATACACTTTGAAAAATTGCCTGAGCTTTCCTGCTATTTTGCTGGACGAAAGTTAGATCCAACGCTCGGCTCTTTCTTTGCGCTTGTCCCTGCAGTCTTTATCCACAAACTCGGGGGCATAGATTATTATCGGCTTAAGCCCTATAATACGGATCTGCAGCTCTCGGAAGAAGAAACAGGGGAATTTACCGATTCGCTGCGCATCAGCCGCATGGCGCTCGAAGCATTGGCCAAGGAGCCGCAGTTTCAGTTTAACCTGCTCGATATCCGCGGCGAGGAGCCAGCCTTCGTAAGAACACCGTCTCCAAGAGAATTGCTCATCTATCCTGGTTATTATAAAGAGCAAGACAAACAGGTTATTACACTCTACGATTTTCGGACCAGAAGAAGCCGCATCATACCTTCTCAAGGCATTCGGTTGACGACTGTTTTGCGCAGCCATCCGCAAGATGGTCCAGGGTTGGCGTTCGCTGCACTCCAGGTAAAGGAAAATGTTGCAGATCGTGTTTTGCATTCCATTATCGGTGTTTGGGAAGAAGAGCCGCATAGTGGTGGGAGTTCTTGGGAATTCCAGTTCCCCTATCTTGATCTCGGAAAAGAAGACGTCTATGCACTGTTCGGAGCGAGGGATGGAGATCGATACCGGATCGTCGCAAGCATACTTCAAAAAGAGCCTCAAGTAGCCATTGGGCTACACTGTAAGGGAAAGGAAATTTTCCGTACCCATTTCTATGCCGAGGGTAATGCTTTGGATTCTTGTGCTGCTTTTCCATTGGAATCGACTGCAGGAAAAGAGTGGTATTTACTCGGGTGTGCTGATGGAGCATTGTATTTATGGAAATGGGATACAAACCAACGCCAGGACTACCGAAGAAAGATGCACCTTGCAGCTGAGGGAAAGCTCTCTAAACTGGAAGTGCAGGCAAGAGAGGAAGGCATCGTTGTCCTGGTCGGGGATGAGAGAAACCATAAACTTCATATTCTTACGATGGATCCGGGCTCCGAGAGCATGGAAGCAATCCAAGGGATTGAAGCGTATCGCGGCCTTTTTGCTGTTCATGCAGATAATCGGCTCGTCGCGATGAGAAGCGACGGCCATGCGTTCGTTACCCACCGGAAGCTCGGAAATCGATACCATGAAGAGCATACACAAATGCTTGATGCGGCCTTCGATGCTGTCATTGGCATCGAAATGGATGAGAGAGGCACCGCCTATGTGCTTGGCCCCAAACGGTGCCTTCGCGTCGAAGGAGCAGCCATATCATCAGTAGAGCCCCTTCCATACACACCATTCCTTTATGGAAAAAATTATGGCTTTGCCGGAGGCAGAAACCCATGATACCACAATCAATCTTAGAAGACCTTGTTAAAAATTTGGATAGATTAGTACAGTCTGGTTATGCCGAATTTACCGATGCGGATTTACCAAAGAAGATGCAACGCATTGAGGAATTCAATGAAAAACGCCCGTTGGGAGTCGGAGAGGGATCTTCCTATGTGCATAGAGTGAAGTTTCAGGACATTGCTATACCCTTAGTTGTGAAGATGGGAAGCGAGGCATTACCATCGCAAGCAGTCATCGCAGCGATTAAAAATGAATATAAAATCCTTAAGGCGCTCCAGCAGCCTCGCGGTGCTTCTGAGGTAAAAGTGGTAGACTCCGGCATTGTGCACTGCTTTGGTTTTGCTGTGCATGATAATAGAGCATTTCTTTTCCTTGAGGCAGCGGAGAAGAGCCTAGAGCAACAACTGAGAGAGGAAAGGCCGATGGAACCTATTCACGCTATTCCTGCTGTTATACATTTGCTTGATGCTCTTGCGTATGCAAGAGATAAGAATGTTTTCCATCGAGATATCAAGCCAAGCAACCTTCTCTTATTTGCGGATAACAGCTTAAAACTTTCCGATTGGGAGATTGCAAAGTATGTGGAACCCTTGAAGAGCAGAATAACCCACACACAGCTTTTAGGGTCTTTGTATTATCGGGCTCCGTGGGTGTACGAAGAGGGAAAAGAGAAACTCACCCCAGCGGAATTGCTGTCAGGAGAATTGTACTCTGTTGCTGCAGTTCTCTTTGCTATGGTCACCGCAGAACATCCCTTTACCGATACAACAATCGGAAATGAGGATGCTATTCTGTACAGCGAAGAGGTGATTAAAGACAATAAAAAACAAAAAGATATTCGTGCATCTGTTCGCAGTAAAGTGCAGCACAAAGGAGTGCAGCAGATTATAGAAAGGGGGCTTGCTCCTGATGCAACCAGTTGTTATCAAAGCATCGAGGAAATGCGACAGGAATTGCAAGAAGCATTAGAGCAAGGCCACGTCTCCCGCTACGCAGAAGTTCGTGAGTTAGACGGACTATTACGCGGAAAGTTCGCCCCCGATGGAAAGAAGGAATTCTGTCCGCCTGGCCAAAGAACCGCAGAGGATATTACAGCCATACGTACACTTCTCGATGCGATAGCGCAGAAAACCAAAAGAAGTAGAGAGGACCAAAGACCACAGGTAAATCCCGAGGATTACAAGGAACGCCTTGAGAAGGTGAGATTTTTAGGAACGATAGATGGCCGATGGGTGGGGGAAGTAGTGAGAGAGAATCAGACTTATGCTAGGCAGCATGGGAAGCCACGCGATACGCCAAAAGATCTGAATGACTTGGCGGGCATCGCCCACGCCTGGGGCGAACTATACAAGGAACATTTCCCATCATAACTACAAAATAGACAGAGAATGTTGAGGGAAAATGGATGTGGATAAAGAAAAAGTTACAGCGCAGTACTTTTTTGATCTGGAGAAGCGAATCCATGCTCTGCTTAATCCCCCAGCAGAGCAGAAAGAACCTATGCGAGCAGCACCAAGAGTTCAACAACCCGCCGCTCCAAGGAAGAAAAATAGCCAGAGCTGGATTGTAGCAACCATCGCCCCGTTCCTGCTTGGCGGATTAATCTTCTATGGCGGTGGAACACTATTCTCAAGCCGTTTTAATGTTGGGTTGGGGAATGTATGGAGCCATGTGTGGAATGCTCCAGCCAGCGCCCACTATAAAAGAGCAGGAAACCTGCATCATCATGCCAGGAAAATGGAGATGGAGGAGAGGAGAGGGGATTTGTACTGTGGAGAGAAAATACAACAGAGTAAACGGCGTACAGAAAAATGTGTCCCTTTCTACGAAGAGGCCTTGAAGATTAGCCATCAGAAAGATGGGGAAGATATGCCTGCTCTTAGGCAGAGGCTCCATCAGACTATAGCAATAAATACAACATGCGGTAGCTCAAACCCAAGTGGTTGCATTGCCTATTACCAGCATCTCAAAGAAGCCGTTGTCGATAATCTTCCTGCGTTCATGGAGAATCCTGATGCTTTTCTGCTTACGCATATATTGCACAACCATACTCAAATCAGCAATTTGGAGGGTGTTCTCCGACTGACTAGACAACAGCATGAGCGTGAGACTATCATTAAGCTTGCTGATGTATTGGAAGCATCATCTCGGAGGGGTGGAAAAAGCTTTTACCATGATGTAAACGCTACGGATAAACTGACGGCATTAAAATTCTATGACGATTTACAACTAGCACTTTATCGAGAAGATTCAAATACCGAGAATCCCGTCTGGAAAAAAATGCGAGTCTTCTGGGCTATTGGCAAGCCAGAGCTGGCAAATCAATTGCCGGAAGTGAAAGCCATTCTTGCACAGCAGAAGCGGGAAGAGGAGAGGAAGGAGGAAGCAGAGGTAGAGCAGCGTAAGGCACAAGTGATACTTACAACGGCTGTCGTGCCAGAATCGAAAGGTATTGCTTTAGAGCGGGATGCCGATAAACTTACATATCCATATTGCGATGATAGGATAGAGGTATCAAACGTAAAAGCGGCTATCGAGAAATATCGAGCAGCTTTGGATGCATACCGTCTAGAAAATAATCAGGAAAAGGAACGAGAAGTAAGGGAAAAACTTACCACTGCACATAATGATTTAGCGGGCTGTATTATCCGAACAGCTTATCCCTATGAATTCTTTCCTCGTACTATAGAGGCTATCGATATCTACAAAAGCGGATTATCCTTTCTTAAGCTTGAGGATATTCTTCATAAAAGAGATTTCAAACACGTAGAACCGCTCTCTAGTTTTCTCGGTCGTCATACCTGGAAATTCTTAACAGAAGATACATTTAAAGAAGGCCAAGGAGAACATGAAACGAAAATATACGGATTAGCAAGAGAGGTAAAGAGAAAGGAACACCCAACTGCAAAAGAGCTTCGGCTGCTTGGGGATATGTCTGTCGTTAGAGCCATAGAAATGTTGGATAGCGATTGGAACTGGTCTTCTGTAGAAAGTAAAGTTACAGAGGCAAGAAATTACTACCAAAGGCTTATTGATGGAAACTACGTTGCTCCCGATCGTGCTGCTGCGGAAAAGAAACTGCCCCTTCTTCCTGAATTTATGGAAGTTGCAAGAGAGCTGAAGAAAAATTACCCAGAATTGCTGCCTTGGGCATCTGCACTCTGGTTCTTGGATAAGCCGGAGCTTGTGTACAGCGTTCCTGAGGTACAGCGAATAAAAAAGATCGTGCAGCAGCGTATGGAGAAGGAAAGGGAACAGCAGTACCAGGTAACTTTAGAACAATGCTTGGAGCAGTCTGATAGAACTGCATGTTATGCAAGCATTGGACAGAGGTTTGGAGTGAATGAGGAAGGGATAAGAGAGAAAGTTAACCAGATCTGCTTTAACAGATTTTTAAAAGAAGCAAAAGGATTGGATGCAAACACGAACTATCTTCGCTGCCTAGGGAAAAATTCATCTGCTTCTGCTCCAGAAAATAATAAGGTAGTTTCTCTACCTACCAT
>JACOVN010000146.1 GCA_016177315.1 Candidatus Woesearchaeota archaeon | reverse complement strand
CTCTTTCATACGTTTTTGGGCAAGTTCAGGGTTTTCTATCTCCTGCACTCTTTGATAACCCACTTCTGCGAGCCATTGTTTGAAAGGCTCTGCCCTTTTAGAGGGAATAGACTGGATTATCCTAAATGCGTTTTTCGTATTTACACAGTCAGTTGAGTAAGATTTACCATCAGAAGAAATTAATCTCAGTTGTCAGATTTTTGCTGACAACTCAAAACCCTCTTCAGTAAGCCTCTTTTTGAGATCAGACCAGTATTTTCTGGGTCTTCCACTCTCGGTCAATGCTTCCACAATATCAACTACTGAAAACCACCACTCATCAGTAAACCACGTTCTTCTGATCTTTTTTCCTTGAAATACAACCAATGCTTTGTCTGAATCACTCATTTTTCAGCAGCACCCCAATGGAACTTCTCCCTTTGTGAAGAAATCATCTAGCATATAAATATTTGGTCGCCCAAGGACTATTCTTCGGTCTCCTTCTCCATTAGCATCTATTTCCTTCTCATGCCCCCCAAAATCCCTCAGGAACTGTATGCCAGGAGAATAGACCTACCCTATTCAGATAATCTCAATGCTGATCTCTTTGATTCCTTGAAAGTCGCTGTCTCCAGAAATAAAGCGCTTTGCGCCGGTGAGGATAGCCGTAGCGAGATAGAGGGTATTGGCAAGCAATCACTCTCTCCACTCTTGTTTTCCCTCTTTCATCATCTCCTCCAGCTGCTCTTCCATGAACCTTATTTTTGAACGGAGTCTCCGTAGCCCGGCGAGGCCTGTCAGGGGTGCTAATTCCTTTTTCATGGTGCAGAGAAAGAATGATGGTATATAATTTTTTCTTTCTTCATGGAATTTTTCATTGCTAAGAGAATTCCATGATTCCCTTCTATCAGCTTTTTTAAAATAGGAATAAGAAGATGAATCCTTTATCGCTCAGCAATTTGCACAATCTCTTCCGATATCGCTCTTTCATACAACCGAGCTTGTTTGATGAGATCGGTAGTAGCTAATACTCGCTTTGCATTCCAATGTGGATCAATGTTCCCCACATGGGTCATTTGAATGGTCCCCGCACCTACAGGAATATCTAAGCTCTCTTTTGCCCGCTCGCGCATGCAGCTTTTTCCACAGTTGAAGGAAGTATATGTCCAGTAGTTAATCTGATCTTCGCTTAGGCGCCCAACATCATACCCTTTATTCCTTGCGTAGGTAAGGAAATCTGCTTTCCGCTCTGCAAGAGTCGCAGTAAAGGCTTCTAATGCCTCCTGCACATTAGAGAAATATTGAGTATAATAGTACTTAGAAGAATATTCGCTAAGATACCCTTTCTCGCCTTGAAAATCTCTCCTCAAAAATCCTTTCCTTTTGAGGTTATCAGCTTCTTCAGGGAAATGCATAAGGCCCAGAACAGCATCAGAGTACAGTTTCACATTCGGATTTTGATAGTACTCCTTTTCAATAAAAACATTCAGCCCTTCCTGGAATGCTGCTGCAGTGACAAATTCAGGAGAAAGTCCTGATGCTCTGGATGCAAAGAGCAAGGAACGGACAATGCCAACTTCCCTCTTATCATCCACCCAACCCATCATGTGCATCGGAGCTACGCCATATTTCTGCTGGATATTCTGTTTGAGCTCTTCCCTCCTTTTGGAAGCCTCTAACGCTCTTCCAGCAATGGGTGCAACATCTCCTGCAATGGTAGAGTATACCCGTGCCTGCTCTCCAGTAACAGTCTCGGAATAGCCGATAGTGGCTATTCTGTTTTGATCATCAAAAATCAATCTCAGCGGATTTGCAGCAGTGCCTATGAGGCTTTCCCCCTTTGTATTCTGAACATTGAGAACCAGTGGATTGGAGTTGGGTTCTTCAATTCTCGTATCGATGACTTGCCGAACGCTTCCATCTGTATATACCCGAATTTTTACTTTTCCATTCACAATTTCATTCGAAAAGAATACTTGGCCTTCTTTTTCAGCATCAACAGGATCCAATTCCATTGTAATGCTGGGGATTAATCCTTGTTCCTTCCTGTTCTGGAAGGTGGTAGTTCCAAACCGTTGCTTAATGCTGAGCGTAGCTTGCGTGGTGAGCCATGGATCACGGAGAGTAAGTGTGTAACCTTTCCTATCGCCACTGCCAGCAGAAACAAGCCTTCTTTTATCGGGACTCATAGAGACATATGCGCAGCCACACTCTGGATGCGTATTCCCATCGAAAAACAATTGGATAGCAGAGGAATCAGCATCCGTTAGGATATAAATCTCATCTATCCGTGTTCCCTGTTGATAATCCTCTTTTGGAATGAAGATTTTCCCATCAATAAACCTGAGCCAGTCGTACCCGTTTCTAACGGTAAACTGCGCAGTGCCATAGGTAATCCTATCACTACGAAGATCTGAATTATAATAGAACGCATCTCCCGCTGGGAAAATGAATGATGGAAAACCTTCTGTTCGTTCTACTTTCACATTAATGCCACGGTCAGTGACATAAAAACTCGTTGCTAGAGGATAAGTCCCCGGACTAGAAACATGGTCGCCCGTAGCATGGCGGATACCCTGCTTGGAATAGGTAATTAGGCCTTTCTCAGGTTCTCGGAAAGTGAGATCACACTCTCGACAACCAAGATCTCGCACATACTTATCACCATCAATTTTTCTATGGTCCTGAATGAGTGTATAATCATCAATCAACTTATAGCTTACTGCAGACCACTGATTATCCGGAAGGTTATCGAAAAATGCCTGCTGCAAGTAGAGCTCCTTTCTGTTGAAATCCACTTTATACCAATCTACCAAATCGTACGACCACTGGGAAGGGTCAGAAGTCTGGTAAAACGCTGGATTTTCATATACATCGGGGTTTTGATAATCTTCCACAGTATACTCATCATACATTTGGGCATACACAATATTCGGAAGTCCAAAAGTAAGGCTAAGAAGCATCAAACTTGAGAAAAGAAAATGCCGAAATCTTTTCTTAGGTTCTGCCAATCGCGCCTCTAACGTTACCATTTATTATCTAAAGGGTCTCTATTATTT
>JACOVN010000135.1 GCA_016177315.1 Candidatus Woesearchaeota archaeon | reverse complement strand
GAGATAATCTGCATGAGCTATCTCTATGTTCAGGAAGAATAAGAGTGCAAATATCAGTATGATTGGCGTTAGCCTCTTCATCGATATCCTCCCAACGTTTGGTAAAACAGCATGGAAGATTTACTCAGTTCCTGGATGCGGTGGAGGAGGAGCAATGCCTTCTTCTATAATTCGGGAAACTCCACCTTCAAAATCAAAAGTAGCTTCGCTTGCTATACCCAATGCAAAGGGGATACCATACTCTGCCACCATCTGCTTCCAGGTCTTTTTATCGGTCACAGTGGCAGGGATAGCTCCAATAATATTTCCTTCTCCATCCTTCACGGCGATGAAGCGCATGTTGGAGAAGCCGTAATTGACTCTCACCCCATTATGGGCCAAATTTGGTTCTCTATCGTAATGCAGCTTCAATCGCAAGGTTCCATCCTTCAAGTGCTTTACACCTTGGCCATTGCTCTCTACTGGGATGATTTCCCAGGAAACTGCATCATCGCCTCCTTTCAGAGGAATGACATCCACAATATCTACTGCTTGTCCATCTGTTGCTCGCACAAAGTACTCTCTTTTCTTGAGGAAATCCAAATGTGCACTGGTTGCCTGCTCTGGATGCACAGCAACAAAATTCAGATCTGCTTGAGAGGTGAAGTGCTCCTCTAAGGTCTTCATATCCTTCCTGTTCCTTCCAAATTGCACACTGCCAAGGAAATCCGCATACACTGGAGGGAATGCTCCCAGCAATTGCTCTTTCGTTGGAATAAAGATGGTTTTCCCATATCCATCTGCTCTGTTCTTGTTATACAAGAGATTGAATTCCACAATATCCCCTGGCTTTGTCATCTTGAGCGGAATGGCTCTGCCAGAGCTTGGATGCTCTACGAGAATGCCCTCGTTGGTTCCATCTGCATGCTGAACGACAATCTCTAAATCGAGATCTCCCTTTCCAAATCGCTGCTTGGCTTCTCTGAACACCTTCTGTTCAACATAGCCATGGATTCTTCCTTCCTTGTCCACGCGCAGCTTGATGCCATCATGTCCCTCTGGAGCTCTGAGAATCGCGGCAGCATACTCCCCTGTAGGAGCTCTTGGAGCTTGCTCTGTCAGAATTTCTCCAACGATCTCTGCAACAGGCTGGAATGCCCGCAGTGCCTGATCTGCTTTCCGGATCATCTCCTCCAAGGTTGCAAGATTTGCCAGTAACGCATCATAGTGCTTGGTGCCCTTTGCACCATAGGTTTCCAAAGCATCCTTTGCTTCTTCCAAGTTCTGCTTCTCTCGCTCTGCCTTCTGCTTGGCATCCTGGAATTTTTTGACAATATCCGAGAGTTCCCCTGTTGTGAAGTTCTTATCCTCCCAGGATCTGCTGACAGCACCATCTGCAGTGAGATATCGATCAGTTGCCTCACGGAGTGCTCTATTCACATCCAACGTGATTTCGGTAACTTCAGAAGTAGCAATACGGAGTTCTGCCTCTGGAATGCTTGTTCTTCCTGGAACTGCTCCAGAAGGCTGAAGTGATTCTTTCGCAATGCAAACCTTCTGTCCTGGGTAAATCAGATCTGGATTCTGCCGGAATTCTGCATTCTCTTCCAAGTCGAGCAATTGCTGCCAGGACAATCCATAGCGCTGTCCAATTTCTGAAAGCGTATCGCCTTTCTGGACGGTGTATTCTTCGCATGCTTTTGCATGCTTTGGAGATGCTGGAGTGTAAGGGCCGGTTGCATGCCGAGCTGGCTTTTTGCTTGCTTCCTGGGCTTCCTGGCATTCGGTCAATTGCCTCTGGCACTCATTTATTTTAGTTTGCAGTGTTGCCTTTTCTGCATTGTATGCTTCCGTTACTTTCTTATTTTCTGCTTGCCGTTCAAGAGCTAACTGATTGTTGTATGCATCATCCGTAAGTAATCTTAATCCTTGATTTTCAAATTCTCTCTGCACCTTTAGAAACGCTTCGTTAGAGTTTGGCGTATTTTGTGTTACAAGTTCATACGCAGTTCTTGCAACGTTCGGTACGGCTTTTCTAGAGTTGATATAACTGCCCAAGAAATAACCACAAACACTAGTAATTACGGCTAATGCCGCTGCAGCGAGAATGCCTGCTCTTTGTTGATATCTTGGATGATATGGTGGTGCGCCTTGAACTCTGCTTCCTTCTCCTGACATAGTATACCCCTCCCAACGTTGATTCGCTCGGGTAATACGGAATGCTTTATAAAGCTTTCGATATTTTTAGTATTTGAAAGTAGTATCAATAAAGCACTCCCTCTTTCAGGACGGAGAGAAGCCGCAAAATTATATACCTTTTTTGTGAAACAGTTCCTCTAAAATGTTCTAGAAAGCAGCATTACATTGCTACAGAGCCAGTATTGTTCCACTATCCTGTTTTCAGGAAAACAAGGTTTTGTTTGCCTGCCTTTTCCTTGATGACAATTCCTCTGTCCTCGAGTTCCTTTAAAAGCCTCGAAAGTTTTGCTTTCGAGAAATTCGTGATAATTCGTAGCCTTGCCTGGGAAAGTTTGCCTCTCTTTGTTTGAAGTACCCGCAATATCACCTTCTCGTCCTCCTTGAGATACTTGACAACATCTGGGTTAAAGCCAACGGCAAAGCCTTCCTCTTCTTGGAAGTCTGCTTGGGTGGCTGGTTTGGCGATGGTTGTTTCTCCTGTCCTATGCTCTTGTCCTGAACCAAAAGTCGGAAAGCGAAGGTAACCATATCGATGCAAAACAACTATCATGATGCAAAGAATGAAGAAGGAAACAATCACTATCGGTATAGCAGTATCCTCTGTAGCAAGCTCATGCACTTGGACCTTCAGCCGGCCTGTTTGCTCTTCTGCTACAACAGCAAGTATGGTAAATAAGAAGCATACAAACAAACCAACAAACCACACCCATTTTCCCATGAAGGGAAAGAAGTTAAAGCGGTATATATAGCTTTTGCAAAAAAAAGCCCCTGGCGAGAATTGCACTCGCGCAGCCTTTTGACAAAAGCCTGGGGAAAACCACTCCAGTGGGATTTCCGCTTCGCTCCAATCCCACGCATACGGCTGGAAAAGACTAAGCCCCTGGGGGGAGTTGCACCCCCGACCTCGTCCTGTTTGTTGCATAGTACCAAGGATTTGCGGATTAAAAATGGCATTTTAACCTCGCGCAATAGCTACTATGCCACAGGGGCATTCTTTGTGATTTTGTCGAGATGCCGTTTGTTAGAAAGCCCTATTTGTTTTAAAAAGGTTTCTAATTGTTTATGGCCGTATATCTCTATTGTGTTTCTTTTACCATCTCTGTTACTTTTATCTACATACAAAGTAAAATCTTTTGATAGAAAAGTTTCTAACTGCATAATGAGTGGTATACTAGCCATCTGTAGCGTGATTCTGGGATATGGTCGATGATAAGTTTTTCTTTGGTCGAAGAAAATACAGCCATCGGTATCAAAAATGCCTTTTATTGCAGCTCGCATAAATTCTTTGTTATTCACAATTTCCTGCGGTATCATGATGCTATGTGCCTTTTTTCCAGCATTAAAGCCTATCTTTTTTAAAAAATAATATAATTGTTTGGAATAAACCTTTAATACAAGAGTATTTTCATCTTTTCTATAATACAGTCTCGGAGTAGTAAATGGAAAATTCCGTTTTATGAGTGATTGCATATACTTTTTGAGATAATTTTCATCTAAATTCCGATTCCCACTAATCCCCATGGTATAAATATTTCTGTACCTCGTTAAATAACCATCACCTATAAAAGCACCAATAAATTCACAGATTTCCTTATTTAGCTCGATGCTGCGGAAATTATTTTTTAAATCCATTTTAAATCACCGTAAATTTTTCAACCAAACTATGTAATGATTTTTCTGTTTAAATACTTCTCGGCCACAAATGTCCAGTGGGAAAACAGAAAATTATAGAGAATGTAGCTACTGCTAAGCCACGGAGGCGCAGTGCGAGAAAGCCGAGCCAGAATATTTAAAGGTTGTTATCGCATGTCAGAACTTTGCATTTTACCAACTTTTCGAGGGCAACATTTATATAGTTGTTTTACCATATATACTGAGTACCATGTATGGTACTATGCGACTTCTGCATCCGGAAAGTCGGGGATTCTACGAAGCTTTAGTTATGGAGGAGTGTATACAGCGCCATCTCAGACCATTGCATCTACACCATCCAGAAACTCACGATCATAGTTTGCGAGTTGGTTTGAGAGCCATTGATCTCGGCTATGCCAATGGTTTGGAAGGAAGAGTTTTACGGACATTGGGGTATGCTGCACTGATGCATGACCGCGGAAAAACAGGAGTGCCAAGGTATATTCTTGCGAGAGAAGGAGAAGTGACAGAAGAGGAAATGGAAATCATGCGAGGCCATGTCAGGCTTGGATTTATGCTGTTATCAGATTTTCCAAATCCGAAAGTGAGAGTAGGCATGGTAGGGCATCATGAGCATACCAATCATCCTTATCCGAGAAACGGAAAAGAGCGAAGGCAGACCATACGCAACAAATCGGACAGAAGAAATCCAGATGAAGAAGCGAGAAGGATAGGAGAGATCATTGCCATTGCAGATATGTTTGATGCGCTACACAGCAAGCGCTGCTACCGAGAGCCATTATCACCAGACGAAATTGCAAAAATACTGGCGAAGCAATTCAAGGGAGATCCCCAGTACATTGACCAAGTGCTGCAGTGGTGCGAGAGGAACTAAAGGTTATACTGCTCTTTCACTCGTGCAACTTCTGCATGCCAGGTTGCAACCGCAGTATACCATGTGCCAATCACTCCTCCTCGCTCCTGAAATCGAACTTGAAGCTTAGCATTGGGTTTAACATAATCTTTTGCGATAATCACCGCATATCCGCATTTATCCGTTTTGTAATATTCGAGAATGGGGTGCAACACACGCTTGAGGGTCTTCCCTCGCATCGCAGTTCGTATATCATATTTACCGAGAGTAAGTTCAAACAATATAGGAAAGCCATCGATCGCCAACACCTGGTCGATTTCCGAATGCGTGCGGCCTCTTCGGAAAACAATAAATCGGTCTCCTCGGTGACGGAAATCATAGTGATCGGTAAAGGTTTCGTTTGGAATAGGATCCAACGTTACTCTTCCTTCTAAACCCACACAGATCTTTTCGAGGGAAACTCGAAGATGAATTTCAGAAAGATAGCCCGAGAGGCTTTGATCATTGTATTTTTTCTCGAGATAGGCCTGGCTATTCTTGAACCTTCTCACAATTTCATCCCAGTCTGGCCGCAGTTCGCTCAATCGCTGCACAATATGGACAAGCAAATCATTCCGCTGCAAGGGATAGCGAATGCTTACAGGAGGAAAGATTTTACCGGTTTCTTCTAGCCAGTACACCATTCTGCCGTGTCTAAACGCTCTTCGCATATGATAGAGTTTTCTGAAACCAGCAACCTCTTTTCTTATAGCCTCGCTACTCATGGGCACAGAAATCAATATACCCCCTTTGGTAGCAAAATGCTCTTTCATCCGTTCAAATATTTCCTGGTGCTTTTCACTCGGCACAGTTTGATCCTCTGGCAAAAGCAGCACATAGGGAACTTCCATTGTTTTGAAATATTCCTGTATAGGATTCAATTGGTGTTGCACTCTTGTTGGGCTCATGACGTGCTTGCCGTGTCCTTCACCTTTTCCCTTTCCTCGAGGCCTGAGAGAAGCCATCTTTCTCGATTTTGCTTCAAAAAGAACTGGCTGGCCTTCTATAAACAGTATTTCGTCGATATACGAATATGGGCCTTCTGCATCGCGCACTATCAATCTTCCATGACGGTGGAAGAAGGAATAATGCTCGGTTGTTGCTCCAACAGGAATGGGGTCAAAGAGAACTTTTCCATCCAGCTCTGCACAAATCCTTTCCAAGGATGATCGGAGGTGGATTTTCCATGCGTACGAGTCAGGATGCTTGTCATAGAGCAGAAACGGGAAGGCTCGTATTCTCTGCAATAATTGCTCTAATACTTCCTCTTTCTGAAAGCTTGCTTGCGATAATTTCTCGACTATTGTTTGTAGCAATGCATGTTCTGTAGCCATAAAACCAGAAAAGTGATGCCGTTTATATATTCTCCTGCGCTACGTAAACCTCACCTTATCCCCCAGCGCAACATTATGGTCATCCGCAAAGCCTGCATTGACTTCCAAGGCATACCGTCCTTGCTTCGCAGAACGGAAAATAGGGCAAGGCTCTCGGATGCAAATTGGCATAGTCTGGACATCCACAATCATTCCATCCTCATCAATGAAAAGAATATCCAATGGAATTTTTGTCTTCTTCATCCAGAAGGAAAGGTACTGCTCGTTTGGAAAGACAAAGAGCATGCCGGCATCCTTCTCCAAAGCATCTCTCTCCATTAACCCCCTTTCTCTTTCCAGCTCCTCATCCGCAATTTCTATCTTCACGGGAATTTTGCCGTGGGAAGTGATGATGGTGATGGTATCTCCAATATTCTGCATATTTTCTGTACGTTTGCAGGAGACGAGCAAGAGAAATATAAAGAACAATGCAAGGATGGTAAGGGTTCTTTTTGACATCAGGAACACCTTTTGAAAATAATGCGAGGGGAGGGATTCCCACATAAGGGTTT
>JACOVN010000134.1 GCA_016177315.1 Candidatus Woesearchaeota archaeon | reverse complement strand
CCTTTATATATCACCTACCTCTCTGGCTTTTTAACAAATACTTCTGGCCAAAAGGTTATCCCATGCATCAAACGATAAAAACCGGAACAACCACCATAGGGATTGTCTGTAAGGAAGGCATTGTCTTGGTTGCTGACAAACGGGCAACAGCAGGCAATTTCATCGCAGATAAGAAAGCAGAGAAGATCCACCAGATTGCCGACTATGTTGCTGTCACGATTGCAGGGCTGGTCTCTGACGCTCAGCTCTTAACCAAGCTCGCAAGGGCGGAATTGCAGTTAAAGAAGATGCGGACAGGCAAGGAATCTTCTGTCAGGGAAGCAGCCAATCTTGCTGCAGGCATGTGCTACTCAAACATCAGGAAACTCAGCATGATCCCGGGCATTGTTGCCTTCTTAGTGGGAGGTATGGACAATGAAGGCTTCCATCTCTATAACATTGGGGTGGATGGAAGCATTTCCGAAGTGAACGATTTTACCTCTGATGGTTCTGGCTCTGTTTTTGCCTTGGGTGTCCTCGAAACGCTCTACAGGAAGGACATGAGCATGGAGGAAGGAATAAAATTGGGAGTAAAGGCTTTGAATGCGGCATTGCAGCGTGATTCTGCATCTGGCTCTGGCTTGGACATTGCCACCATTACCAAGATGGGTTTCAAGAAGATTATTACGAAGGAATTGGAATTGAAGGTTGAAATATAATCTACACTTTTTGCATGCTAAAAATCTGTTCTGACAGCAAAATGTTTGTCAAAGCATGAGCATTTTTGGAAGGTGACAGGAGCAAACTAGCATAAGGTGCATTCTATGAGCGAGATCATCAAGGAAATCATGAAGGATCTGCCTGCAGAGAAAATCTCGGATGCAGGATTTGAGGGAGCGAATATTGTCTTCTACACGAAAGATAAAGATTTCTTGTTCAACAACAATGGCATCATCAAGATGCTGGTGGACAAATTCAAGAAAAGGATTGAGTTGAGGCCAGATCCTAGCGTTGTGATGGAGCCCGAGAAAGCAAAAGAAGAAATCATGCAAATTATCCCGAAGGAGAGTGGCGCAGATAATATCATTTTTGACACGCAACGAAGCCAAGTGATTATCGAAGCAGAGAAGCCAGGATTGGCGATTGGCAAGCAGGGAATGCTCTTACGTGAAATTCGGCAAAAGACATTGTGGGTTCCGCTCATCAGGAGAAAGCCAGCATTACGAAGCCAGATTATTGAAAATATCCGGGCAGTGCTGTACCAGCATTCGGAATGGAGGAGAAAATTCCTCAATAAAGTGGGGCATAGGGTATACGATGGCTGGATCCGAGGCAAGAAAGAGGAGTGGATCAGGGTAACGTACTTAGGAAGCGGAAGGCAGGTTGGCAGAAGCTGCATTTTCCTCCAAACTCCCGAGTCTAGGATCCTCATGGACTGCGGCATTGACGTTGCCGCTTCTGGAGAAGACGCTTATCCCTATCTGGATGCTCCGGAATTGAAGATTCCAGAGTTGGATGCTTTGATTGTTTCTCACTCTCACTTAGACCATGCAGGGCTTGTTCCTTATCTATTTAAATTTGGTTTTGATGGGCCTATTTACTGCACCGAGCCAACGAGAGATGTTATGGCATTGATGCAGTTAGATTTTGTCAAGATCATGAAGAATGAAGGCAAGGAACCTTTATACACGAGTGAGGAAATCAAGGAAATGGTGAAGCACTGTGTTTGCTTAGACTATGAAGAAGTCACTGACATAACACCTGATGTTAGGCTAACTTTTTACAATGCAGGCCACATTCTCGGCTCTTCCATGTGTCACTTGCACGTTGCCAATGGATTGCATAATCTCCTGTACTCTGCAGACATGAAATTTGGCAGATCCCCCCTGCTGGATCCTGCTTCGTACCAATTCCCAAGATTGGAAACATTAATGCTTGAGGCAACCTATGGCGGGAAGGAAAACTTTATGCCAGCGGAGAAGGAACTGGATGATATGTTTGCCGGCATCGTGAAAGATACCGTACAGCGGAATGGGAAAATTTTGATGCCAGTGCTTGGCTCTGGAAGAGCGCAGGACATGATGATTGTTGTCGAAAGATTACACAGAGAAGGACAGCTAGAGAAAGTACCTATCTTCATTGATGGCTTGGTGTGGGATATTACTGCTATTCATACCGCCTATCCGGAGTATCTCAATGCTCTCATACGAAAGCAGATTTTCCACCATGACCAGAATCCATTTTTATCAGATATTTTCAAGAGAGTTGGGAGTCCAAAAGAGCGACAGCAGATTTTGGAAGAGACAGGGAGCTGCATCATCATGGCAACCTCTGGAATGTTGGTGGGAGGGCCTTCTGTGGAGTACTTGAAAGCATTGGCTGACAATCCTAAGAACAGCCTTATTTTTTCCTGTTATCAAGGAGAAGGCTCCTTAGGCAGGAAAATTCAGAATGGGGACAGGGAAATTATCCTTGGCTACGATCCCTCTGGAAAGCCGGAAGTATTGAAGCTCAATATGGAAATCCATCGAATTCAGATTTCGGATCACTCCGACAGAAGGCAACTCATGAGTTTCGTGCATAAATGCGAGCCAAGGCCAAAGAAAGTCATCATCAATCACGGCGAGAGCATGCGCTGTCTGGATTTAGCTTCCAGCATCCACAAGCAGAACAGGATTGAGACAACCTGCCCGAGGAATTTAGAGGCGGTGAGGTTGCGGTAAAAACATTTTTAATAGAAAAACCAATGTTTCTCTCTTTCTGCATGCAGGGCATCAAAAATACTCGACATCCGTAAATTTTCTAAAAAATCTGGAAATATTGCAATCCCTATTCTGCGATTGCAGAATATTTATATAATCAGCATATTCCAGAGACAGCATGTTGCGTGTCATCTTCGATACCAATATTTATGGATTACTCTTAAAGGAAAAAGATGCAGCAGAAATAGAGCAAAGAATTGTTCAGGATAAAGAATTTATTGTTTATGGATATGGACCAATACGGAAAGAGCTCAGGGATATACCAAAAGTAACGAAATTGAGCAAGAAAACACGGCATTTACTTTTAAATAAATTTTGAAATTTATTCTAATTTGTATATCTTTGTCGATGCTTTAATAAAGCGCTCTATTTCCTTCCAAAAAGTGGGATCCTGCTGGGCTTTCACTATCTCCTGTAGGAATTTTTCATTCTTGGGTGTTTTTTCTCTCATAAGGCGTTCAGATGGAATAGGAATATTTAAAGCTTCCGCTTGCCAATAAGCTGAATAT
>JACOVN010000008.1 GCA_016177315.1 Candidatus Woesearchaeota archaeon | reverse complement strand
ATATTTTGTAGAAGAGAGAATAGTAAAACAAGACGGAGAAGTAAGAAAATTAATAGAGGAAGAATTAGAGAAGGTAAAAAGTGATTTACAAAAATCTCTTGCATCTCAAAACAAAAAGATACACGACTTGATTACTGAATTCAAAGCGTTAAAGCAATCTTTAAAAAGTAAATCAAAAATGAAACTCAAGAAAAAATAACCACCATGCCCACCACCTCCTTCGCCAGACTCCTGCAAGCAATGAAGTGCAACATAGAGCACTGTCCCTGGGGGAAAGAGCAGAGTTTGGAAACCATCAAAAAAGAGTTTCTTTCCGAAGCAGAGGAAGTGGCAAAGGCGATTGATGCAAAGGATTATGAGAACTTAAAGGAAGAATTGGGAGACGCGTTCTGGGATTTGTTGTTTCTCACGAGCATTGCAGAGAAGGAAGGGCTCTTTACTATGAAAGCGGTCTTAGAAGCTATCAATGAAAAAATAGAAAGGAGAAAGCCGTGGCTCTTCGGTAAGATGGAAATCCATTCCATAGAAGAAGCCGTACAACATTGGCAGCATGTCAAGAAAAAGGAAAAGCAGGGAAAGAAATAAATAGTTCTGGAGTGGGTGCAGAGACTATGGGTTTTAAAGCCATTATTTTTGATTGGGATGGAGTTGTGGTGGATACACTCCAAGTGCAGGCAAAGCTCTATCGTGCTATTGAGCAGGCCTTCCATGTGCAATTTTTTCCACAAGGAAAGACGGATTTTAAGGATTTTTTTGAACTAGACTGGAAAAAATTTTACAGAGAGTTCGGCTTTAGCGACGAAGAAGTGCTGAAGATTGGAAAATATTACCTAGAGGAAACCAGAAAATTGCAGAGCCAGATCAAGCCTTTTCCCCATATCCCGGCAGTGCTGGAAGAGGCCTCCAAGCGGATGAAAGTGGTTTTACTGACGAGCAACTACAAGGACAATATCATTCCTATAATGAAGCAGCACGGCATTGCTCAGTACTTCTCCTATATCCACGATGGCCATAACAGCGCCATTAAGCCTGACCCTGCTGTCATCACCCATACAACCAAGGAAATCGGCATTCCACCGCAGGATTGTATTTTTGTTGGCGACATGGACGAGGAAATCATCATGGCGAAGAAAGCAGGCATCGGCAAGGTCATTGCAGTAACCTATGGATTCCACTCCCTCAAAAGGCTGAAAGATACAGGGGCAGACGCTATCGTCAACAAACCAGAGGAGATCTTACAACACCTCTAACATGGCCAAAGACTACTACCAAATTATGGGAGTGAGCAAGAATGCAAGTAAAGAAGAGATTAAGAAAGCCTACAAAAAGTTGGCAAAGCAGTACCATCCGGACTTAAACAAAAGCCCGGATGCAGCAGAAAAATTCAAGGAAATTAATGAAGCCGCTGCTGTGCTGGGAGATGACAAAAAGAGAGAGCAGTACGACAGATTTGGAACAACAGCAGAAGGATTTGCTGGAGGATTCCAGGGCTTTGATTTCTCGGACTTCATGGAGAACATTGGCGGATTTGGTTTTGACTTCGAAAACATTTTTGAAAATCTCTTTGGTGGAAGCTTTCGGGGGAGAAGGCAAGGCCCAAGAAGAGGCTCTGATTTGCTGTATGAACTAGAAATGACGCTAGGGGAAGCTGCAGAATGTGTAGATAAGGTATTAATCATTCCAAGGCTGGAGGAATGCACGAAATGCCATGGCAGAGGTGCAGAAAGCAATGCAGACATAGAAACCTGCAGCACGTGCCATGGCCATGGCTATGTCCAGCATACCAGAAGAACAGCCTTTGGCGTGTTTGCAACAACTACAACTTGCAGAGATTGCGGAGGGGAAGGAAAAATTATCAAGAAAGCGTGCAGCATGTGCGATGGAGAAGGATTAATAAGAAAAACAAGGAAATTAAAAGTGAAAATCCCTGCAGGCATTGACGAAGGAGAAAGACTAAGAATTTCCAGAGAAGGGGAAGCAGGAGAGAAAGGAGGCCCTTCTGGAGATTTGTATGTCAGAGTCCATATCCAAGCACATGAGCGATTTGAACGGCAAGGCAATGATCTCTACAGCCAGATTCCTATCTCTTTTGTCCAAGCTGCTTTAGGAGATGAAATAGAAATTCCAACCTTAGATGGAAAAGTCAAGATGAAAATTCCTCCAGAAACGCAGACCAACACTGTCTTTAAACTGCGAGGGAAGGGTATGCCTTCCTTGCACGGCGATGGGAAAGGGGATCTGAAAGTAACCGTTGTTGTAGAAACACCAACAAAACTCAACAAGAAGGAAAAAGAACTCTTGGAGCAATTTGCCAAACTGCGAGGGGAGAAGATCAAGGCAGGAAAAATCTTCGGGAAGTGGAAATTCTAAGAGAACAGTTTTCTTCCATAGGTTTCGCTATACTCTTTTACTAATCTCTCAATTTCCGTCCTATTGCCTAAAACAGCATCTTGCTTCCTCTCTACACGAACTGTTTTTGGAAATGTTCTATCCCCTAGAGAAACAGGTTCTACTAACGACCCTTCTGCATAGAGCATCACGGTTCTTCTTTCGCTAAATGGCATCGGCACCTGGCCTTCGTAGATTGCCTCTCTCTGCAAACCATCTAAGGGATAACCATGGAAGGAATCGGTATTCTCTCCATCAAAAGTAAAGGGTTTCGTAGAAAGGGCAATACAAACCAACTTACCTTCTCCATGGACAGGATGGAATATCAGAAGCGCATTAATTCTCCCTTTCTTAGAATCCTCTGCCAGCCCTCTTTTCATCCCGAAATCATTCTATGGAGAATGGAATATATAAATGTTGCTACAGCAATTGATGGACATTCTTGATCCTGCCAATGCCGTCAATCTCCTCTATCGCCTCCATGACCTGCTTCGGCACCATGGTCCTCCAGGCAGGATTGTCTTCCAGCATCATTTCTCTAATTTTCTTAGACTCAATACCTTTATACCTATCACACGTCCAAATCTTATACCCTCTTGCAGAAAATAATTTCTCCGTCAATTTGTTCGTCGCGGCAAAGACGAGGTGGATAGCAGGAACATACTTCTCCACATGCTTCACATACTTGCTGTCGTCATCAATATCTTCTACTGGCACTACCATATAATGGGTCAGATTCAATGCCTTCAAGGAATTCTCAATCATTTCTTCCCTTTCAGAGTCCGTAAAAGGATTCTCAAAAGTATGGGAGTACTGCGCCGAGCCAATCACAATAACAAGTTCATCCACCATTTTCAAGGCCTGTTTGATGACCTCCAAATGCCCCAGATGGAAAGGCTGGAACCTGCCAAGAAACAGCCCTCTTTTCTCCAGCTTCTCATCTTTTGCCATAGTGCAGCCAGTTTTTTAGGTGATGGTGCTCAAATACTACCATGCAGGATTTGCAGAGGTATTTATCCTTTGCATTCCCTCGTACGTGTTTCCTGCATAATGGGCATCCATGATGGATGGTCTCTACTTTGTGGTATGCTGCGGTCACTGCACACGTGCAAGAACGAGACAAGTTTTTAAAGGTTGCTGTTTATTAGAAGTCCTGTTCTCTCTATATCTCCCAGTTGCTCCTTTCCATCTCTTCAACAATATTGACGTCCTTAACGAGCTGCTGTTCGTCAGAGCAGTACGGACACTTGTTCGGTATCTTCCCTGTTTTGGGAGTGAACTGGTAGTTGCACTTCCTGCAGATGTATCTCGCCATGCCTCTGTTCTGGCGATTTCCCTATATAAATTTTGTGCAGAAAATATATGCATTCATCGAGAAGGATAGCGCCCATTCACTGCTTCAGCGTAGGCTTCCATCCCTCCTACTTCCTTCCGGAGAAGATTATGGAGAACATGGCTCACCATGGCAGGATTTTCCCTGAAGCGGCGGAAGCAGTATGGTTTTGCTTGTGTTGCCCAATTGCCGTAGGGCAGATACAATCGTAACCGATATCCATTCTGGACCATCTGTCCTGCAAGATTTGGTCTTACGCCTAGCAGCATTTGGAATTCATAGCTTTCTTGAGGCAGTCGCAAGTCGGATGCCAAGTCTTTTGCATGCTCTATCAATGCCTCGTCGTGTGTTGCAATACCGACGGTAAAACCAGCATGGAGCATCTGGGAAAGGAGGAGTGCGAAGTTCCTCCGAATATCATCCGGATTTTTATATGCAATTCTTTCTGGAGGATTATAGATGCCTTTGCACAGCCGTACATTCGGCTTGGGCTCTAATGCGGCGATATCCTCTACATCTTCGATGCTCGATCGCAGGTAGGCTTGCAAGGCAATGCCAAGATTCATGAATCCCTCTTTTCTTAATTGTTGATAAATCTGTATGGTTGCATCCTTTCGCTCATGGTCTTCCATGTCGAAGCGGACAAATTTTCCCCTCAGTTCTGCCTTCATCACGACTTGTCTTACATGGTCGAGTACAACTCTTTTTCCCAAACCCTCCTTTCCTAAACCAATATGGGAAAGCTTGATGGAAATGTTGGATGCTGGATCCTCTTCCCGCAGCTGCTCAAGAATAGTGCAGTACTCTTTAACCACTTGTCTCCACTGATCGACATTATCAGATTCTTCTCCCAAGCAGTCGATCGTGAACATAAATCTCATCCGTTGGAGTGCAGCAGCAAGCTGCAAAGCCTCTTCCAATGTTTCTCCTGCGAGATACGGACTTGCCGCTCTGTGGACTATTCCGTCTGGACAAAAGGGAAGAAGTTTGACAACGCTTTTATTGACCCTTTCCTCAAGCTCCATATTCCCAACAGGAAAAAGAAAACTCCATTAGTTTAAAAATTTACTCTTTCCTTCTCTGCTTTCTCCTGAAATGCGCTGCCCTACTCGGTCTTAGTTTCTCTGCGCCTTTGCCTTTCCGTCTCAAGCCTCGAGATCTCCTTCCTGCTGATGTCAAGCCTCTATACACTCTCCCTTTGTGCTGCCCTTCTGCAATCCAGGCAATCCTCCTGTCTGCAAGAATTGCAGGATGGCTTTTATCCACCAAGATGACCTCATACCAGTAATGCTTTCCATCCTGAGCAACAAAGTAGGAATTTAAGACTTCGCAATTCGGGAATTGCTTTGCTGTTCTTTGCTCTGCAACCAATCGATAGGAGATGTCCAAGACCTTGAACAACCTGCGATGCCTCGGCCTTCTGCCTCCCATTCTCTTCCCAGCAACGCTCTTTGGCCGCATCCTGCCTCCCCGATCTACTCTCTGTCTTACCACAACATAGCCGGGCTTTGCCTTGTATCCAAGAGAACGAGCTCTATCCATTCTTGTTGGGTGTTCAATTCTCAGGGTGACAGGCTCCTGCCTCCACTGCATCAATCTTTCCTTCCAAAGGCTTTCTAACTCCGGAGAAGGATGTTTCCAACTTTCCCGCAAGTATTTGAGATAACCCATCCTGAGCCTCCATTCTTTATTTATTTTGACAAACGTTGTGCGATTCAGGCGAGCCAAGCCTACATTTCGCAACAGTGCAGGGAAAAGGGGTTATTTATAAAGGTAGCGGAAATGGAACAGAAATCTCATCCACACTGGAACAGCGTCAAATCCTTCACCACCACACTCTGTGCCAATAACCTATTCTTCCCTTGCTGGTTGAACATGGCATCTCCTCGGTAGAATATATTCTCGCCAAAACATTGCATTTCTTCTCCAGGATTCAACATCATTTTAATGCAGTGCAATTTCAAATCATTCTTCGGAGAATTGAATTGCCTTCCATTGATGCTAATTCGAATGCTATTTTCTGGTGTGGGAATTTCTCCCTGCCAAATGACCTTTTCTATGATTTCGGTATTCTTCAAATGGAAGCTAATCGTACTATCGGCATAATTGCAGGCAATCTCGGTTACCATGAGCTTATCATCATATTCGATATTCGTTGCTTGATTTTCTTTGATGACAAATTTCGGAGTTTCCTCTTCTTTTGGCGTTTCTTCTATCGGCTCTGCTTCTATTGGCGGTAACGCTGGTACAGGTTCTGGAGCGGGGAGTTCTTCTACAGGAGCTTCCTGTGCAGGTTGCTGAGGCTGTTCAATAATCTCGGTCTGTGAACTGCAAGCTAAAAGAAAGAGAGATAAAACAATGAACATAGT
>JACOVN010000144.1 GCA_016177315.1 Candidatus Woesearchaeota archaeon | reverse complement strand
TTGCTGTCACAGGCAATGAAGCTGGCTGGAGAAATGAGCGACATGGATTAAAGTTAGAGTTAACTGGCATCGATTCCATTACTAAGGATGATACCAATGTCAGGGATACAGAGGGCAATCCTGCCAAATGGAGAAAATACGAAAACGATGAAAAGGCTATTCTGAGCTTCTTTGGCTTCAACGGAACAACACGGCTGGAAGAACAAGCTGCAGGAAAGAAGGCGATAGCCTATTTCTATGAGAACTGCAATGCGACTGGAAACTTTCAGGTGGATCCGGGCTTAGTTTTGGAAACTGCTTCAACACAGATAAACATTACCTCGAATGCGACACCGGCTTGGAAAGCGGTGTATGACATGAATTTTGGTGGAGTGTTGTATACCTTTTTGGTGCCGTCCAGTGATAGCCCAAATACTCCAGACAGGAATATTGTAGCACAAACACCAACCAGTGCAGGAATGGATCAAGTTTCTGGCATTGGTGTAGGGGAAGGAACAGGGGGTCCGATGCCTTTTTACCAGATATCGGATGGAACAGCAAATTATGCTGTTCTGGAAAATTCTTCTGCAAGAATGCGGATAAAAATCACTGCAGACCTTATTACCTTTACTACTAGCGATGTTGGAGATGTCGTCGAGGTTCTTACCTTCTATCCCTGGAAGATTGTGTACGATCGAAATATCACGCTTACCAGCCTTTCCGATATGCAGACAAGAAGCTTTGCTTCCTATTTTATCCTGAATAGGACATTGGATAATGTGACGCTGATCAATAACATCACAATCACATTCATTCCTGACATCAATGAAACCGGCGATGTTCCATTGCCGACAAACTTCAGTAAGATCCATGGGCAAATGATTACTGCGAATAATACTATAATCAACGTACTCTTCAATCAGATCAAGCAGGACATGTTCCAGGATGATTATGTGAACATGGAAAATGCCTTTACGTTGATCAGAGCCCATGGGTTTTCGGAAGGTACAACAGACATTGCAACCGGAAATTATCGCATGATTACGGTTCTTGATATGAACAATGACAACACTTCCAATGCTACTGCACAATTGCGATTTAAGGATTACCAGAAACCGGATAGCCTAACGTTTATCAGAGGTAACAGAGTCATTGAGTTTGGAGATGATGATAGCGATGGGTTTACTGAGCGAGAAGGCAGTTATGCGATGAATATTCTCAAGGCTGCTGTTGTCTTTAATATCACCAATTCCTCTGCCATTACCAGGTATAAGCCTGCCTTTAAGGTGTATAATTACAGTTTTAATGAATTACCGCAAGTCTGGGTCACCAACTCCTCTGGAACCTTTAATATCACCAGGCTGTTGGAGCACAATGCTGTCTATCTGAATGATACTGCTGCGAATAATATTACCATTGTGCAGTACTTTGATGACATTGAGGAAAACACCAAAATTAAGATTTGCTATGACTGCCTGCATCCTTCGGTGAGGGAAATACTGCCAGCAGCGAATACAGTGTATGTCCAGTATGTCAAAGTCAATATCTCTGCCAATGTAACAGATGATAGAGGCGTTAGTACGGTGAATGGAACCATCACCTACCCCAACGGCAGCAAAACTACTTTCCCCATGATTCTCGCTTCCGGGAATATTTACAATCTCACCTTCAACGACACGGTGCAGCTCGGAAGGTACAATGTAACCATCAATGCCTCGGATAGCTACGATAACCTGAATGACACAGAAACAACCTACTTCAACATCACCGATGTTATCCCTCCCAACATAACCAACCTAATAGAAAATCCTGTTGATTCTCCCACCTACACTCCAAATGGCTTTTACCTCTTCAATGCTACTATCATAGATAATGTGGCAGTGGATAAAGCTTGGGTCGATTGGAATGGCACCAATTATAGCCAGACCGATGGCTTTATCGGAAATGTGAGCAGCAATTACTTCTTCAATAGAACTCCCTTAGCAGCAGGCATCTATGCCTATCGCTGGTATGCGAACGATACTTCCAATAATGCGAATAGGACAGAAGAGCAAAGCTATACCGTGAATAAAGCTGCTGGAGAGGTTAACCTGACCTTAAATAATACTAGAGGAAACATCACCATAGAAGTTGGCAGCACGATTCCTCTGAATCTGAGCAAGATTACTGGAGATACTGCTCCATCAGGAGAGCTCTTCCGGCAGGGCGTGAAAATCAATTTTGGAGCATTGCCCTTGAGCAATCTCACCACAGAAAATGTATTAGGGCTTATCAACATCACCGGCAGGCAGAATGAGAGCCAGAACTATACCGAGGATACTGAGACCTGGTTCATCCGGGTGGTGGATACTCAGAAACCGAATGTCACCAACATGCAGCCTGCGAATGGCACCACGTTGCGGCATAGCATGGACACGAATATCAGCATCAATGTCACTGTTTTAGATAATATTGGGATCAGTATTGTCTATGCCAATGTCACGTTCCCGAATGGCACCTTCAGCAATTTTAACAGCATGACCGATCCGAATGCGGACAATGTTTATAATTTCACTATCACTGATGTAAGCCAACTGGGGAAATATATTGTGAGGTTCTTTGCCAACGACACCAGCAACAACATCAACGATACCGAGAGCATATTCTTCTATGTCAATGACTCCAATCCACCATACTTTGTGGAGGAAACAGAATTCCCAGCAGATCCTGCAACCTATGCTCCTGGACAATTCTACCAGTTCAATGTTACCTGCAAAGATAATACGCAGTGCGATAAGGTGCAATTGAATTTCAGTGGCAAAAGGAATGATTCCACGAACATTTCTAATATCTACGTTGTCAATATGACTGACTTAGCTGCAGGAAACTACAGCTACAACTGGACAGGGAATGATACTTCCAATAATAGAAATACTTCTGAACAATTCAATTATACGGTGAATAAGGCAATCACCACCTTAGATTTGACTATTAACCCGTCAAATCAAACCGTTTATCCAGATCAAACCACGGCAACCTGTACGGCTAATAATAACCAAGTTACCATTACCTTGTATAGGAACGGCACTACTGTTGCAAACCCAGAAACCAAACTCTTTGCAGCAGGAAGCTACAACTATACTTGCATTGCTGCGGAGAGCCAGAATTATACTTCTGCAAGAGCCCAGAATATCCTAAATATCGCGAAGAATAGCTCTGCAGAGGTCATGCTGCAGCTGAACCAATCCCGATCGAATGTGACGATCGCTGTAGGGAAAGAAATCCTCCTGAATACGAGCAGCGTGAAAGGCGATAGCAATCCTAATGGGAAGCTCTACAGAGATGGAACACTCATTAATGCTGGAGCTTTGCCATTATGGAATCTCAGTACCTTTAATGATTTGGGAACGTTTAACATTACAGCGGAGCAGGACGCTTCTGAGAATTATACCAAAGATAGTGAAACCTGGTTTGTAAGAACTATTGACATTATGCCTCCCAGTGTAACGAATATTTCCCCAATACCTAATTCTTCTTTCCCGAAAAACACCATTATCAATATTTCTACTAACGTAACGGATAACATTGCTATTGATAAAGTCTTTGCCAATGTTACCTTTCCGAACGCCTCTACCATACTCTTCCGACTCTTCAATGCTTCTGCTCATAACTTCACCGGCTTATTGAACGATACTTCTCAGCTAGGGAAATACAACCTCACTATTGTTGCGAATGACACCTCAGGAAATATTAATGATACAGAAAAATCGAATTTATCTGTCTTGGATAATTTTCCCCCCATCATTACGAATCTAACAGAAAGCCCCAACGATCCGACGAATTTCAGCATTGGCAAAACATACCAGTTCAATGCGACAGTCATTGATGCGGACAACAATGTGGATAAGGTGAGAGTTTGGTTCAATGGAACGTTCTACAATGCCAGTAATATCTCATCCGCCTATAGCATCAACCTCTCTGGCCTGTCTGCAGGCTTTTATCAATACTATTGGATTGCTAACGATACTATAGGCAATCAAAACCAGACCGAGAATCAGAATTATACGGTCAACAAGGCAATTTCTGAGATCCATCTTCAATTGAATGGCACGGAAGACAATATCACCGTAGAGGTGCATTCCACGATAGATGCCGTGGGAACATTACTGAATGGGATTGGCAGGATGGAGTTATTTAGAGAAGGTGTTGTGATGATTATGGATGATTCTCCTATCACCAACGATACAAATTTTGGTAGCTTGGGAACCTTCCAGATAAGGGTTAGGTATAATGAAACTGGTAATTTCACTGGAAGCAATGCAACA
>JACOVN010000143.1 GCA_016177315.1 Candidatus Woesearchaeota archaeon | reverse complement strand
CATAATGGATTTTGATCATCAGATCGAGCCACAAGACGCGTTACGAATAGCAGAAGCGAAAGAAGCAAAGGCAAAACGATTTGTGACATTAGACGAAAGGCTTGTTACCAATAGTGTTTTGCAGGAGAAATTTGAAATCCACATAGAATTTCCTTGGGGATCTAAGCCGATTGAGTCTTAAGGCTCCTTCGCATTCTTTTGAGTATTTCCGTACCTGTCTCTTGCGTAGGTATAGTACCCTCTAGCTCATCCAGCAATTCTCGAATCCTTTGCCTGCGTTCCTTTTCATCCATAGAACTGAAAAAGATTTAATGGATATATAAGCATTATTGTCCTGGAAGCGATATTGGAAGATTTACGGAATATTGGAAAAAAGATTGGAACTGTGAACTGTATGCAAATCCGAACTCTATAAATTCTATATAGCAACCTTTAAATAGAGGTGCTTAGCAACCTCTGCTATGGGGCTTCGCGATTTCTCGATAGCGACGTTAGGCAGTCACTCTGCACTGCAAATTCTGAAAGGGGCTAAAGATGAAGGTTTCAAAACGATAGCCGTGTGCAAGAGCGGCATGGTCAAGCCTTATCAGGCTTTTCCAGTAGCTGAGGAAATCATAGAAATTCCCAGATTTGAAGATTTTCTTACTGTTGAACAGCAGCTGATCAAAAAGAATGCCATCCTCATTCCCCATGGAAGCTTTGTTGCTTATCTGGGTGTAGAAAAAGTGAAGGGCATCAAGGCCATGTATTTCGGCAGCAAGGCAATCCTGGAATGGGAGTCCAACAGAGAGAAAGAGGCAGGATGGTTAGGCAGAGCAGGCATTACACTGCCGAAAATTTTTACTAACCCTAAGGAGATTGACAGGCCGGTTATTGTCAAGTTCTATGGTGCACATGGTGGAAGAGGGTATTTCATCACCAATAATGTCAAGCATTTCCAGGAGAGAATCAAACTGCATAAAGGAGAGCAATACGTTATCCAGGAATATATTTTAGGAGTTCCCATTTATGTGCATTACTTCTACTCTCCCTTGAATGATGAAGTAGAGATTATGAGTTGCGACATTCGGTATGAGAGCAATGTGGATGCCTTAGGCAGAATTATGGCAAGAGACCAGATAACTTTCGAGAAATTTGACCCGAGTTATGTAGTGGTTGGAAATAAACCGGTTGTTTTGCGAGAGTCTCTTCTCAATAAAATGCTGGAGCTTGGGGAAGCAGTAGTACAGGAATCCAAGAAGATAACACCCAAAGGTCTTTTTGGGCCTTTTTCCTTAGAAGGCGTTATTACTCCAAACCAGGATTTTATCGTCTTTGAGATTTCCGCGAGAATTGTGGCTGGAACGAACCCGTATATTGCCGGCTCTCCCTATACCGCGTTGAAATACAACGAGCCTATGTCCACAGGCAGAAGAATTGCAAGGGAAATTCGAATGGCCATAGAGCAAGATCGATTGCATGAGGTCATCGACAATGATCACGCAGGAAGAAATTAAGGAAATTTTGGATTCCTACAATCAGAAGAATATCGCCATAGGTACGTTAGGAGGGCATTCTGCCCTGGATATTTGTAGAGGGGCAAAACTGCAGGGCTTGAGAACCATTGCAGTCTGCCAGAAAGGCAGGGAAAAAACGTATGAACAGCACTACAAAACAAGGGAAGGGAAAGGATGTGTGGATTATGTCATTCCAGTGAATAAATTTTCTGACATTACCAAGGAATCGGTGCAGAAAGAGTTGAGGGATAATAATGTTGTGTTCATCCACAATCGATATTTCTGGGTGTATTGCAATTACAAGGATATCGAGAATAAATTTACAGTGCCAATTTTTGGCACCAGAGATATGGTCAAACGAGAAGAAAGGAATATTCCGAAGAATCAATACTATTTCCTGCAAAAGGCAGGCATTCGAATGCCAAAAATATTTTCTAGCCCGAGGCAGATAAACAAATTAGCTATTATTAAAGTGAGTGAAGCAGTACGAGGTTATGAAAGGGCTTTTTTCCTTGCTGGAAGTTATGAAGAATACAAGAGAAAGAGTGAAGAGATGATAAAGAGAAGGGTTATTACCAAGCAGGCCTTGCAGAAAGCTGTTATTGAAGAGTATATTGTTGGCGCTCCTGTGAACTTCAATTTCTTTTACTCTCCGTTAACCGATGAAGTGGAGCTGATGGGCACGGACATGCGGAGGCAAACGAATTTGGATGGATTGTTGAGGATTCCAGCAGATGAGCAACAGGAAGTGCTGAGGCATGTAAAGCCTAAGTTTGTTGAGACAGGGCATGTTGCTGTAACAATAAAAGAATCTCTCCTGGAGAAGGCATTTGCAATAGGAGAGCGGTTTGTCAGGATAACGCAGAAATTGCACAAGCCAGGCATTATAGGCCCATTTGCATTGCAAGGAGCAGTAACTGCAGAGGAAGGCAAAGAGGATATTGTCATCTTTGATGTTTCCTTTAGGATTCCGGGCTCTCCAGGAACGATGTTTACTCCTTATTCTGCCTATCTGTATGGAAAGCCCATAAGCTATGGAGAGAGAATTGCTATGGAAATTAAGAATGCGGTAGAGCAGAGGAAGCTGCATTTGTTATGCACTTAGTGTATGCTTCCATTGAATATGCCTTGGAAGTATCGTTCTGCTGGCCGCACATACACCAGAGGTAAAGTAACTCGCACCAGAGGAACAAAGGGTTCTCTGGCCATAATGGTTCTATGCTGTTGCAGTAATTGCAAGCCTATTGTTGCCTGTTCCCTAAACCATGCCTGAATGCCTGGAGTTAATCTCGATTCTAAATCTTTGGAAGCAATGTCTAATCTTTCGCAATCTTCTCTGGAAATATTGATAATCCCCCTCCCCACTTCACTTTCATAATCTCTCACGACATAATATGTCCGAGAGGCTTTGCCCAGGGGCTCGAGCAAATGGCATTTTTCTGGATCATCGCCAAATACCTTCAACGCTCCCTTGATGGTTCCAACAATATCCCGCAGATAGAAATAGTATTGCAGATCCGTATTAGGAACCATTCTCCCAATTCTATTTGCATCGAAATGCATGGATTGCAGTATATGGTGTGTTTCTTCCATAATTCCAAATCCTAGTCTCTCTGCCAAGGAAAAACAGTAGAGCAGTAGAATATCGGCAGGGTCAGCTGGTGCCTGAGGATTGGACACAAAGGCCATTCGCTGTTCCACATATTCCGACTTGGATTGCGCGGTGCTCGGCATAGGTGCATCGCCATCTACAATATCATCGATACGGCGCATAGCGGCATAGTAAGATTCCAGGAGTTCGCCTCGTGCCGAGGATAAGGATAGATACCGAAATGCGTGAATAGCTCTCAGAAACCACTGATACTTTCTCCTTCTCTCGGGACTAGAAAGCAACGGCTCGAAAATCTGTCTCTTGATATCCTCTACATCCTGCCCATTGACTCGATACATGCCACAAAAGAATAAGCAGACTCTTAAATAGGTTTCGACAGGGGAAAATCAAAACATTCAAAATTATACGTATTTATACGTATAAAATATAT
>JACOVN010000133.1 GCA_016177315.1 Candidatus Woesearchaeota archaeon | reverse complement strand
TTTCTATCTTTATCAATTTTCTTCTTTATACTTTTTACCCCAACCCATAGCTCAACTGAATAATCTGCCGGTAGGTTTCTACATTTCCCAGAACCCAGGTTTCTACTATTGCACCGAGAATGAGGATGCTAATAGCAGCTACGAAGAGCATGAAATTTTCCTCAAACACTTTCCGGAATCTTTCAGATTCAAATTTCTCCAGAATAACATCTTTGGAAATGATGCCTCCAGAAATGGCCCCAAGGATATAAGCTAAGGCCTCAATGATCATATGGGGGAAAACAATGATAAAAATCAAGAGGAGATAGAAGAGGGCATAGGTTCCTGCATTTTCTGCAGCATTCCTTGCAGTCACTCCAAAAATCGTGCCCCAGACCGAGGCATTCCAGGTAATGAGGAAGATTGCTCCATCGCCAGTAACCATGGAAATGAGGAAACAGGCAACTAAGACAAAAAAATTATTTGTTAGAATGCTCCAGAATAGTCCTGTTGGGAAAAAAGCGCCGCCAGAGACATGCCGCATGGCTAATTGCTGCTTGAAGAGGTAGTTAATCTGGAAGCTGGGCAGCATAAGGGATGCTAGAGAGTAGACTGTCAAAATGCCTAAGAAGAGGAAGATGTATACTTTGATGAAATCAGTATCATCCTTTAGTATTTCTCCAAAGGTTAGCTTTCTATCTTGGTCATAGCTCTCGGCTTCTTGCCGTTCCTCAATGCTGAAAATTTTGTACATCTCCGGCAGCATCAACAGCGAGGTAAAAGCCACCGCCACTAAGGCAGGATCAGAAGGGAAGAGCAGTTTTGCAATGGAAATGCCAATGACAGAATACCCAGCTCCTAAGAGAAACGCAAACTTCGTTTTCCTTTCGAGCCAATCCTCCGGGAATAGGTGTTCTAAAACCATGTCGCATCTCTTTTTCTTCTTTTCTCTGTTTTCGGTTATGTCAAGAACCACCGGTCACTAGACCGGTGGCATGATTCCAGCATAGCTGGTCTGAATCACGGTGGTTCTTGAGCATGCTCGGAAATACCACTTCTTCTGGCGGATGATGGTAATCTATCCACCTTCCAAATAGGAAGGTGGTATTTCCGACATATAAATGTTTCTCAAAAGCTTTATAACCCGTCCTGTACCCAAGCACTGCATGAAGGGTTTAGTGCTTACCAATCCAGGAATAGAAGACAGTACAGCATTAGAAATAAAGGAATTGCTAAGAGCAAAGACCGAGATAAAGGAAGCTCTCGTTCTCTTTGATGCGAAGAAGCTGGAAGATTTCTGCAGGCTTTGCTATAAGGCACAGTCTGTCAAGCGAATTCTCCTGATGCTCGGAGAAGGAAAGGTAAAGAACTTGGAAGATTTTGAAAGCATCATGGAAAAAATAAGTGTAGAGCCTTACCTCACCAAGCAAACCTCTTTTGCAGTTCGAGCAATAAGGGTTGGAGAACACGATTTTTCTTCCCACGATATAGAGGAGACGGTTGGAACATGCATTGAGGGCAAGGTTGATCTCCAGCAGCCAGCAATTACCATTATCGTCTACCTCCATGGCCAACAGTGTTATATCGGCATTGACATGGCAGGCTTTGATTTGAGCAAAAGGGAGTACAGAATTTTCACGAACAGCAACCTGAAGGCTACTGTCGCATATGCCATGCTGAGAATAGCAGACATCCAGCAGAAGCAAACCATCCTTGATTTGTTCTGCAAAGACGGGCAAATTGGGATTGAAGCAGGATTATATTTATCCCATTTCCCTGTACAGTACTATCAAAAGGAGAAATTTGCTTTTAGAAAATTTTCCTGGCTTGACTTTGATGTAGAAAAACTCTTTGCAGCAGAGGACAGGAAAATGCTGGAAAAAATTCCTGGCAAGATCATTTGCTCTGACCCTTCCCATCCCCATGTCAAAGCAGCAGAGAAGAATGCAAAGATTGCCGGCATCCATAAACTGCTGCAGTTCTCCAGGATGGATGTTGAATGGCTAGATACAAAATTCAAGAAAAAAAGTGTTGAGGTTGTGGTAAGCTTTCCACCCCAACCTTCTGGTAGGGTAAATATAAAAGATGTGGAAAAACACTATCAGGAAACTTTCTACCAGTTGGATTATATTCTCAAGCCAAAAGGGAAAGCCGTATTTATCGGCAATGATTTGTTGAAAGACATTGCTGCTAAGCGGAATTTTAAAGTTACTGAGGAAAGAAAAATTCGACAAGGAGGCAAAGAGTTTACTGTTATGCTCTTTACGAGAGGGTAAAGTTAATAAAGCTGCTTTGAGAAGGAGCAAGTATGCTGCAAAACAAAAGAGGCATTGAGTTATCCTTGCATCTCCTGGTTATTTTCATTATCTCTATTATCCTTTTTGCCTTTGGCATGGTCTTTGCCAGAAATTTCCTCAAAAGCTCTGAGGAATTAATAGAAATGACCCAGGAGGATATCGATAAACGAATGCAAGCCTTGAGTTGTTCTGGAGCAGAGATTGTCTGCCTGGACTTAGGGAGCAAGGAATTAGAGCGAGGAGAGCAGCACATCTTTGGACTGAATATTGTGAATGCCTTGAAAGACCTTCACACCTTCCAGATTCAGGCGATACCGAATTCTGAGCATCTGCAAATTGTCTTTGAAAATGCACCCATGGTTCTAGAACCAAACGAGGAACGTTCCACCGGCATCCTCATAGGAGCCAAGAAGAATGCCGTGAAAGGAAATTATGTTGTGGAAATGCAGGTTCTGTACGACAGGGATAAGGATGGCATTGCGGATGATGCTTATGATAGGCCGCACAGGATCCATATTGTTGTGCAGTAAAACCACAACACTTAAAAAGAAAAGCCACTTTTTTCAGCTTTGGTAGGGCCTGAACCGAACTTCGGCAATCCTTCCATGGAACGCTGAGGAAAGTCCGCCCACTCTTGAAAGGCCACCTGGAAAACCAGGATCCTGAAAGGGATGGCAACCACGCAGAAACGAGACCTCTGCTGCACGGGAATGATATGGTGAAATTTCCTGCAAAGGAAATGAGCTAACCCACTGACTATCTGCAGCAGGATGGATGAAACGGTGAGTCCTGGCCAGTGCAAGTCCATTACGGACGCTCAGTTGAATGTTCGGATCGTCTGTTCATTCCAGCAGGAGTGAAGACGAACAGAAGGCGGCTTATGCTTGCCCTACCAAATTTTTCTCAAGCAAAAGGTATATAAACCCCATTGCGTTTTCCCTTCACTATGGCGCGCCCAGACAGAATAACCATGCCTTCCACCATGGGAGGCTTAACAAGATACTTTGAAGAGTACCATAGCAAGATCAATTTCAAGCCTGGCCATATTATCGTCCTTGTTGTTATCGTTATTCTCATTGAAGTTTTTCTTCATTGGCAGGGCTTTTCGTTGCTCGGCCTGGCATAAGGGGTGAAGAACATTTTCCCTGGGATGAATCCAAAGGATGTACAGAAGGCCATGAAGAAGCTCGGGATTAAGCAGGAGGAAATCCCGGCAACAGAAGTGGTGATTAAAACTCCTGAGAATGAGATTGTCATCACCTCTCCTCAAGTTCTCAAAGTGGACATGATGGGACAGGAAACCTTTCAGATTTCTGGCGAAATTCATGTACGGGAAAGGAAGGCAGAACTGGACATCAGCGAAGAAGACATTAAAACAGTCATGGAACAGGCCAATTGCAGCAGGAAGGTGGCAGAGCAGGCATTGCAGGAAACCGGTGATATTGCTGCTGCTATCTTAAAATTGCAGGAAGCGTGAGTTCTTGTTCACTCAAGAAGCAACCTTTAAATACCATCCCTGCTTTTCATTCTCCTCTATGGATAGAGTCCTCGAAGCCAAGGAAAAGGCGTTGAAAAATATCAGAATTGCAGACCACATGCTCACGCAGACGTATCCTCTGGTAAACGATCCAAAATTGCTGCTCTCCATTCTGGAGAACGTTTTTTTGTCCCTCACCAATGCCATGGCAGCGTTGCTCCATCATGAACGGATGCAGAAGAAAATTCCCCCCTTTCAGGAAAATTTTGAGTCTAAATTCCACATGCTCCAGAGCATGGTTGCAAGCAAGCATCGCATTCGCGGCTACACCATCTCCCCAGAGCAATTGCGCTTTATCCAGGAAATCAAGGATGCTGTCATTGCCCACAGAAAGTCTCCGATGGAATTTGTCCGGAAAGATTCCTTCATCATCTGCACGGACGATAACTACGGCATGAAAATGCTCTCTGTGGAAGCCATGAAGCAATACATTTCGAAGGCCAAGCAGTTTATCCTGGAAGTGAACAAGGTTCTGGAAGAAGGCCTGCAGCAGGAAGTACGCTGACCATGGAAGAGGAAAAGGAAGCACTCGATCAGTGCAAGGACGAGCTGAAGCGGGTAGATCATCTCATTTACGTGAGCTTGAAGTATACCAGAACCTGCGATGTATTCAAGAACATCATCACCAGGCTTATCGATGCCATTGATTTTGCATTGGACGCATTGCTAAGGAAGATCCAGGAGCAAGGGAAAATTATGGAAATTCCGCAAGCTGCAAAGACAAAAGGAGAGCTTGTGCTGCAGCATATCCAGGAAGAGTGGGTGAAAGAAATGGTTTCCCTCTACCTGCAATTCCGGCAGATTGATAAAGCACCCTTCACCAGGGAAAGGGAGTATCGGAGACACGTCACGATGACCTGCAAGGTAGAAGGGACAGAGATAAAGGTTACTATTGATAACATAACGGAATACTACAAGAGGACGAAAATGTTCGTCGAACAGATTGAGAAAATGGTTCGGGAGGGAAATGCATGACGAAATTTGTTGCAGTCATTTCTGGGAAAGGTGGCGTGGGAAAGACCACTGCCACGCTTAACCTTGGCACTGCCTTGACAGGGTTTGGCAGAGAAGTTGTTGTCGTGGATGCAAATTTAAGCAACCCAAACATCGCCTTGCACTTAGGCACTCCTAAATTGCCCATCACCTTGCACGACGCCTTGAAGGGAAAGAAGCACATCACGGAAACTGCCTACCTCCATCCTTCGGGATTAAAGATTATTCCTTCCAGCATCGCGCTTGAGGATTGGAATGAGGACCATATCGAGAAGCTCAGAGAAAACCTGCTTGGGCTTATGGGAACTTGTGAGCTTGTGCTCTTGGATTGTCCTCCTGGATTGGGGAAGGAATGCCAAACTGTTTTGAAAATAGCGGATGAAGCATTGATCGTCACGAACCCGGAGCTGCCCGCAGTCGCAGATGCATTGAAGGTGAAGAAGCTTGCAGAGAAAGAGGGCTGCAATATCCTTGGTATCTTGGTGAACCGGTATGCTGAGCATACAGGAGCTATGGATCTGGAAAGTATGGAAGCAATGCTCGAAGTCCCTATCTTGGGGGTTATTCCGGAGGATGCCATGGCGAGGAAAGCGTTGGCTTTGAAGCATCCGCTTGTCTACACACATCCCGAGAGCGCTGCAGCCATCGAATTCAAGAAGGTTGCTGCAAAGCTCGTGGGGCATCAGTACAAGGAGAAGCTGTAAGCTTCTAACAATATCATGGAACCAAAGAGCCTGAAAGAGCGATTGCTGGAAAAAGGGTGGAGCCGGGCAGAGGCAGAGAGAACCCAGCAGCTTCTTTTTTCACCAGAAAAACAGGAGAAACATATTGCTTTCAAGCAGGAGACAAACAAAATTGTCTATTGGAGCGTTATTCTCATCTTAGTCATTCTCAATTTGCTGATTATCTTTGTCCTCCTGCCCATTCTCATCTTAGCTGATCCAACCTTTGTGGAAGTGATTGTCATTTTCCTTGGTCTCATCTTTGGATGGATTTACAACCTGCTCATTTCGGACATTGAACACATCGAGGCAAGGCATCATATTGTTGCTGCAATGTTCATCCCTGCAGTCGCTATCTTAAACATTTTTATTGTTGTCGCAGTTGCCAATGGCTTTTCCAGCAAGCTGAACATTCCCATTCAGCAGCACCCGATCATTCTCAGCATTACGTATGTGACTGCTTTTCTGCTGCCATATCTGATTACCCTCATCAAAGAAGAGTTAGCGAGAAAGAGAAGATTCTGAAGAGCTATCCGAATGAATTTTTTAATCAAATTTTTCTCAAAAATTTGAGGGTGGCCGCCGGGATTTGAACCCAGCCCAAAGGATATCTGCCTACTCTTGCTCTGCTTTGGAAAAGCAGGAGACAACTGACTAGGCCACAGTCCTCTATGCTAACCAGACTACACTACGGCCACCATGGCTTGTATGGTACGGTATGGCTTTTAAAAAGCTATCGTGCAGATTAAGCAGATAAGTTTATAAACAATATTCGCTTTCCTATGCTGAGAGAGGTACTGGCTGATATGGGAAGGGGAAGGCTATTTGTTTTTCTTGTTTTCGTGTTGGTTACTGTGAGCTTTGTTGCTGCGCATGATAGACTACAAGGACATGATGGTTGTCAGCTTAATGGTTGTCCTCTAGGACATGGTTTTGATGAATGTTCAGATGGTTCTGGCGATATATGCGGTCCTGATAATATTCGAAATTCCGGTGACGAATGTCCCTGGACTGACATGGAATGTGGCGCGGCACCAAAAAATGGCTGCGATGTCAGGGTAAGTACAGCCTTTGCTCCCGGAAGTTATACTCTGCCCTTTGGAATTGATATCTGTGCTCCTAGCATAACACTGAACTGTAATGGGGCAACGCTTATTGGTTCAAGCAGTAGCGATGGTATCTATGAATACCAACAGGATAGTGTAACTATAACCAACTGCAATGTGCGAAATTACCAGAATGGAATCTCCTTATCCTACTCAAACAATAATAATCTAATAAATAATAACGCAAATTCCAATAATGCGCATGGAATCGTCACGTCGTCTTCCAGTGGTAATACTTTCAGTGGCAATGTAGTTTTAGGTAATGGTATAATAGGCATTAGTCTGCAACAGGATAGCAATTTTAATATCCTCCAAAATAATATTGCCTCCAATAACCCTGCTGGAATCCAGCTCTGGCATTCATCAAACGAGAATATACTTGTGAACAATATTATCTATGGAAACAATGAGGGCGTTTACTTCGATTCCAGTATCTCCAATACCATAAACGCCAATGTTTTTTGCCCTTCTAATAATAATGTAGATTTTATTGCTTATAATGGAGATATAGCAGACAACTCGGGCTCTGACAACAGCTGCGACAAGCCAGGCGCATGGGGTGACCACGGAACTGTTGGTTTAGAAATCCGGCGTTATCCTGGCTGCACGTTTACGTGCGCAGGGAATGATATGGGAGACTTCCATCTTCTGCCTTCTGCACCATGGGACATAAACACAAGGAAGCTCCAATGGCGGGTGACAGAAAATGGTGTACCGAAGGCAAATGAACTTGTGAAGATTGAGTTACTGCCGTATCTGAACTATGATGGCGGTCATGTGGTGGAAACGCACACACCACAGTCAAGACCATTAGGTAAATTAAGCGGGGATTTAGATGAAGATGGTATCATAATAGAACCGACTGATTCAAATGGAGTCATTTCTGTTGATTATGAAGCGCCAGAGCCAGCTGGTGCGGTAGAAATTAAGGCAAGCATTGTGGCTGCGCCAGAAAAATCTGCTTCCTATATCGCAGGGGTGTACGTCCCTGACTTACTACCTCTTCCCTTTGATAGGGATAATCTCAAGCCGTATGGCTCGAGAGGAGAGATTGAACCAGAACATCCAGAGCGGTGGCATGCAACAGTATATACAAAAAATAAACTCTTGGATGCAGGCAATCGCTATAGGCAATATCAGCAGAGCGACCCGCTCTTGCGGACCATTACCCCTGAACCCATCTTCGTCAATGACATGAGCTTGCCCTGGGGAGGGTTATTTGATATTGTTGATCCTCTTGCTGATCCTCCTCAGCCAGTTCCCGATTGGACACCGCCCCACATATGCCATCGCTACGGTGGAGAGTCCGATATCAGGGTTACACACCTTATGAAGAGCTGTGGCGGTTCAGAGGCGAACGGAACCACGGAAGAGAAGCCTATCAAGAAGAGGCAGTATGAGCTCTTGGAGCAGGCTCTAAACGTTAGTATGCCTAAAAAGAAGCATTGTGAGGGCGACCATCTCCATGTGCAGTGGGAGTGGTGCAGAATACCGCCGCTATTACGGCCTCCAAATTACAAAGATGACAACCCCATCAAATATTCGCCCGTGTCTATCAATGCGGATCCAGTTCTTATAGGATAAAATATTATGGTTTCGTATTTCTAGAATCCTAGAACAACCCAAATCTTTATAAATAACCCCCTGCTGCTGAGGGCGGGAGAGCCCGAGTTCAACGCTTTGAGCGCCTACAGGGCCGGACAAGCTTTGTTCTAGGGCACGATACGAACTTCAACGGGAAAACCTATCATGGCACAACAACAACCAGAAGCAGATGATTTCCGACACCTTGTCAGAGTCGTGAATACTGACCTTGATGGAAGGAAGCAGATACTCTATGCACTTCAGAAAATCAAGGGTGTTGGGTATATGTATGCCAACGCTGCCTGCAATATCGCTAATATTAACAAAATGAAGAAGACAGGAAACTTGTCTGACGATGAGGTCAAGAGAATTGATGAGGTTTTGCAGAACCCAGATAGATACCATCTTCCGCTCTGGATGCTGAACAGGAGGAAGGATTACGAAACTGGGCAGCATAGGCATGTATTTTCAGGTGATTTGGACTTTGCCCAGGGCTCAGATATCCGAAGGTTGAAAATGATTAAAGCATACAAGGGAGTACGGCATGCCTTCGGCTTGCCAGTCAGAGGACAAAGAACAAAATCCAACTTCCGAAGAAACAAGGGAAAAGTCCTGGGAGTCAGGAGAAATCCCAAATCAAAAGCAGGAAGGGTGTAAGCAACGATGGGAGATCCGAGAAGAGTAAGGAAAAAATTCCAGACACCGAGCCATCCATGGCAGAAGGAGAGAATCGAGAAAGAGCACACCCTCACCAAGGAATATGGGTTGAAGAACAAACGAGAACTTTGGAAAATGGCTTCCATTGCACGGTCGTTCACGACACAGGCCAAACGCCTTTCGGTATTGAATACTCCACAAGCACGGAAGGAGGAAAAACAAGTCCTCACACGATTGCAGCACTATGGTTGGATTAAGCCCAATGCAACCCTGGATGATGTCCTAGGCTTAACGGTAAATAGTATTCTAGAGAGAAGATTGCAAACCTTGGTGTTCAAGAAAAATTTAGCAAAGAGCATCGACCAGGCACGCCAGTTCATTGTGCACCGGCACATCTTGGTGGGGAAGAGAAAAATTACTGTCCCTTCCTACCTTGTCCCATTAGCAGAGGAAACCGCTATTACGTTTGCAGAGAATTCCAAGCTCCAGAACCCAGAGCATCCGGAACGGAAGGTGATGGAGAAAGCTTCAGCATCCGTTGGGAGTGCTGAGGAAAAAAAGCAATCTGAGGCGCCCGCATGAGGGAACGAGAAAACATCCGATGGGGAGTTGCGCACATTTATTCCTCTTATAACAACACCATCATCCACATTACAGATATCACAGGCACAGAAACGATCAGTAGGAGCTCTGGTGGGCAGGTGGTGAAGTCGGATAGATTGGAGAGTTCCCCCACAGCAGCGATGCTCGCAGCAAAGAAAGCAGCAGAAATTGCTAGAGAGCGGGGCATCACGGGCATTCATGTCAAGATCAAGGCCCCAGGAGGGCATAATGGTCCGCATAATCCAGGGCCGGGGGCACAAGCAGCCATCAGGGCTTTGGCAAGAATGGGATTGCGGATTGGCATCATTGAGGACGTTACCCCTATTCCGCACGATTCCTGCAGGAAGAAGGATGCAAGGAGAGGGAGGCGAGTCTAATGGACATCAAATTCCTGAAGCACGATAAGGGGACTAACAGAACACTGTTCCTCTGTAAGGATACCAACGCTGTCATGGTGAACATGCTGCGCAGGAGCATCCTGCAGGAAGTGCCTACCATGGCAATCGAGGATGTTGAATTCGTGAAAAATTCCTCGCCCCTGTACGATGAAGTCATCGCCCTTCGCTTAGGGTTAATTCCCTTGAAGACCGATTTGAAGAGTTACGTGCTTCCATCAGAATGCACGTGCAAAGGGGAGGGATGCAATAAATGCCAGCTGAAGTTGACCTTGAAGGCAAAGGCGAAAGGGGATACGATTGTCTATGCTTCCCAGCTGAAATCCAAGGATCCGAAGGTTGTTCCTGTGTATGAAAACATGCCTATCGTCAAATTACTGAAAGGCCAGGAATTGGAACTGGAAGCGACAGCTGTTTTAGGAAAAGGAAAGGAGCACATGAAATGGGCTCCTGCATTGGCATGGTACAGGCATGCTCAAGATGTGCACACGAAGGGTAAAATTCCAGAAGGAGAGAAGCTTGCAAAAATGTATCCAAAACTGTTTAGCTGGAAGAAAGGAAAGCTGGAAATCAACGAGGACAGTCTCCTGGAAAGCCCGCAGTGGGCTGAGGTCGTGGAAGTCACGGATGGTGCAGTGCAAGTAACCGAGCATAAGGACCAATTTGTTTTCCTGCTGGAATCCTGGGGACAATTAAAGTCGAGAGAGATTGTGGTTAGGGCAATGGAGATTTTTGAGGGAAAATTGGACGCTTTGGAAACTGCGCTGAAGGAAACGCCAGAGTGATGCGAGGGTGGCAGAGTGGCCAAATGCGCAATTTCATTTTCCTTACGAGACTGGAGCGCAGGGTTGAGGGCCTTGTCCCTTAGTGGGTACGGGGGTTCGAATCCCCTCCCTCGCATTACCTATTGCTATTGGTGCGCAGAATCAGAGCGAGGAAGAAGCGCTTAGGGCAGAAATGTGGCATCGAGCGAAGCGAAGATGCCGCTTGGGTTGATAACGCGAACCTTCGGTTCGCGGAACAGGAAATGGGAACCATTTCCTGTAAGGGCAGAATGCCCTTATGGTTGAAGCAAATGACAACAGAATTGCAAAAGACGAATGTACAACTGTATGGCTTGATCAGCATGCTCAAGCAGTATGGCAGAGAGCAGAATGTTCATCTCTGGAGAAGAATCGCGAGCGATTTGGAAAAACCTACAAGGCAACGGAGAATTGTGAACCTCTGGAAGATTGAGAAGTATGCGAGAGATGGAGAAATTGTCCTTGTTCCGGGTAAGGTCTTAGGCACTGGAGAGGTGCAGAGAAAGCTGCAAGTTGCAGCGTACAATTTTTCCGAGAGCGCTAAGGAGAAAATCCTCAAAGCGAATGGACAATGTCTCAGCATTCCAGAATTACTGCAGAAGAATCCAAAAGGGCAGAAAGTACGAATTATTGGGTAAGAGAACCATGGACATTGACGCAACCAACCACATTGCAGGAAGATTGGCAAGCATTGCAGCCAAGAAAGCCTTGCTGGGTGAAGAAATAACGATTGTGCATAGCGAGGAAGCTATCATTACCGGCACATGGGAGAATGTTTTGCAGGAGTGGAAGGGATCCCGAGAGAAAGGTTCGCCAAGGAAAGGGCCCTTCATCTCCAGAATGCCAGACAGGCTCTTGCGGAGAATGATTCGGGGAATGCTGCCGTTTGAGAGAGCTCGAGGGAGAGAAGCTTTCCAGAGAGTGAAATGCTACGTCGGAGTTCCGAAGGAGCTGCAAGGGCGGAAATTTGAGCAAATCAAGGAAGCAGATGCTTCCAAGCTTTCCACGTTGCGATATGTCAAGCTGAAAGATTTGAGCAGGCAGATGGGAGGCAAAATATGAGCAAAGCAGCAGCAAAGCCAAAAGGGAAGGTGGTGCACATTTCCGGAAAGCGGAAGCGGGCAATAGCACGAGCCACTATCCGAGAGGGGAAGGGAGTTGTCCGCATCAATTCCATGCTGTTGGATCATGTCCAGCCAGAGCTGGTCAGAGCTAAAATCATGGAACCGCTCATTCTGGCTGGCGACGAGATTATGAAAAATGTCAATATCCATGTGAACTGGAGAGGAGGAGGGATTGTTTCAGGAGCAGAAGCAGTGAGGCTAGTGATTGCGAAAGGCCTTGTTGCCTTTACCGGCAAGAAGGATCTGAGGCAGCGATTCTTAGAATATGACAGACATCTCCTTGTTGCAGACGTTCGGAGAAACGAACCACATAAGCCAGGCGACTCCAAGCCAAGAGCCAATCGGCAGAAATCGTATAGGTGAAGCAAGAAGGTGAAACCATGATCATCCCAATTCGATGTTTCAGTTGCGGAAAACCCATCGCCCATCTGTGGGAGGAGTATGAGAAACGAGTTGCTAAAGGAGAGGAGAGAGGCAAAGTCATGGACAGCCTCGGTCTGGAGCGATACTGCTGCAGAGGAATGTTCTTAGGGCATGTCGATTTAATCGACACCGTTGGAA
>JACOVN010000131.1 GCA_016177315.1 Candidatus Woesearchaeota archaeon | reverse complement strand
GTTTTACTAGGTATAACTTCAAGCAAATCAAGATAGTTGTTATCCGCGTTAGATTTTTCCCTTTCGATACTCTTGGTCGTTACAGAGAATAAGAGGGCTTCCTTTAGAGGCATAGCGTTCCCTATCTTGCAAGGAACGGAGAATCCAAGCATAAATCTTCTATTCTTACTTGTTAATAGCTCTCGCAATACCGTAGGGAAGATGTGGTTCTTATAAGAGAGAATTAGGGCGTCTCCAGTTTTTAAACTATACCTATCTACTGATTGTTTTTTGATGGTGGCAAAGTAAGCATACTGTGTTTGTTTACCTTTGCTTATTTTATACACTTTCGCAGATAAACACATTTTTCATCACCTCCAGAATTTTAAGAGATTTCTTCAAACTGGAAATCTCTGGTTCTGGAGAAAACAGCGGACGGTAAGCGAAACTGCGTAATTGATTTTTGGAAATTTTCCGAAATCATTATTTGGCAGTTTTGCGTGTCCAGCTATTCATAAGTTGTAAGAATTTCGGAGTTCTTAAATCATTGGACCACAAATGTCCAGTGGAAAAATCTTCAAACTTCATGGAAAAATTTCGACATCCAGCAATAATGGGTTGGCGTATCATTGCATAGCAAAACAGAAGGCACTTTTTAAACCTTTTGAGAAAACAAAGACCTACCAGTCATCTTGTACATCCTCTTCATCAGCAATGCCAAGACGCACCTTTGCTGCTGACCAAAAATTGGCTGCACCAAGGATCACGACACCAGCAGAAACAACGAGAACTTCAGGAATTCTTCTTTTCCTTTTCTCTTCGAAAGTTACTTGCATATCTCTTGTCACTGGCAATCCCACAGCATCTAACAGGCCCTTCAAGAGGTATGCAGAGCTGGGCTCAAAAATTGTCATGCGCACATCATGCTCCCCTGATAATCCCTTTTCGACAACAATAACTTCCTCTAGCCCAGGCCTTCCGGGAACGCTTTCTTCTGCATAGTACAAGTGATGCCATTGTTCCAATGCTGCTCTTACCGCCAGTTGACGTAACTGAGCATATTCCTTGCTCTCTCGATAGACACCATCTATTCCAGGTCCACTTACTCGGTTTCCATCAATTCGCATTCTCCAAGCAGCTTCCCCTCCTGTTTGTCGAACAAAGAATTCGATGATTCCTCTATAGAACGGTGTTGTATCTCCCGGAGTCCCCACCCCCTGTACTTCCGTTCGTATCCCAGGAACAGGATGCTTGATGTACCTCAATTCAATTTTTGGCTTCTCCCCCATACTCACATTGCGTACTCTTCCACTATATACAGCCTCACAAATAGTGCCTAGATCTCCTCTGTCTTGGATCTCTAAACCTGGAGAGAGTGCCCTGCCTAACCGTGCAGCTAATTCCCCAACCGTGCTTTGTACGCTCTGGTACATATTCCTGGAAAGTCTGGGTTTGTTTAAATATTTTTTGTTTCCTTACTCCTATTAAGTAGAAAACTTTATAAAAGGGGTGGTATTTCCCTTCCTGGGATTGAAGGTGAGAAACCACACACTATTTGCATTATTGCTGTTTACCGCCATTGTCACCGGCAGCTCTTTTGCAGACCCTCTCGGCCGGATTCATTTTGATACCTATGGGTTTTATGACACTCCGTACATCCACTACAATGTTCGGAATGATCTGGATATAGGGTTAGAGTCGGCCAAAGTCTATGTTTCCTTTCCAGAGCTGCCTTGGGATATGTACGACAGAAGCTCCCGGGCATTTGAGCTGGATCCAGGAGACCACTATGCAGGCTTCTTAACGCCAGATGTACGGTATATCCCTCCAGGAGAATACTATGCCAGAGTTGTCTTTTCCTGGGATGGATTCCGGGATGTAAAGTATATCCCTGTCTGCATTGGATGTCCTGGGTATTGAAACTGGAAATTCTTTTAAACTCTGTTCTTTTTTATCTCTTTATGCCCTACCAAACCATCCAGGAAGGAAGCGCCCTTATTAAAGCTCCCAAACTGGAGAAAATCTCCAAGGAACTGCCGGTTTTCTACAATCCTGCGATGAAGCTGAATAGGGATATTTCCATTTGGTTGCTCAATACAATAGAAAAAGAAAAAATGCAGATTTGCTTGCCCTTGGCTGCAACAGGAGTGAGGGGCATTCGTTTTGTTAAGGAATTGCAGAAAGGCAAAATAAAGACTTTAGTGATGAATGATAGGAATCATCTTGCTTACAAACTCATGCAGGAGAATCTAAAGCTCAATGGCATCAAGAAAGGAAAAAATCTTAGTATAAACAAGAAGGATGCAACGATCTTGCTGATGGAATCTGCGGGTTTTGATTACATTGACATTGATCCCTTTGGAACACCAAACCCCTTTCTCGACAGTGCGCTTGCAAAAATTGCCAGAGAGGGCATTCTGGCAGTAACAGCAACAGACACCTCTGCGTTGTCTGGGACTTATCCTCGAGCTTGCCTGAGAAAATATTGGGCGATGTCATTACGAAATGAATTGAAGCACGAAATAGGAATACGGATTTTGATTCGGAAAGTGCAGCTGGTTGCAGCCCATCATCGCAAAGCAGCAATACCACTTCTTTCCTATGCAGACCAGCATTATATGAGGGTGTTCTTCTCTGTAGCGAAGGGGAAGGAGAAAGCAGATACGTTGCTGAAGCAGCACCAATACTTCTTGTACTGCGACGGGTGCATGGGAAGAAAAATTTCAGAAGAGAATGGGGGAGGTTGCTCGTGCGGAGAGAAATATACGATCGCAGGGCCGCTCTGGACTGGAATGCTTTGGAACGAACAGCTATTGAAAAAGGCAAACAGCATTCCACTGCTACAAGCCCTCAAGGAAGAGGCAACGATTGCTGTGGTTGGATTCTATGATCTGCACAAAATTGCAGAACAGTACAAGAGAAGTTGTCCTAAAATGGACTGGCTTTTGGAGAGAGTAAGAGAAAAGGGATATGCAGCAGCGAGGACACATTTTACCAGCAGCGGAATAAAGACAGATATGCCCTTAGAAGAGTTTTTGAGGCTGTGGTAAGATTTATATAGATGCTTTGGCAAACTATGCTGTTTTGTAAAGGAGGTGCGCGTCATGGTTGGACAGAAAATAAGAGGTGTTGTGGTCGAGGCAAAGGGTGGTTCTGCCATTATCAAGAGTGCACAAGGTGGCGACTACACGTACCATGGTAGAAGGTTAAAGCAAGGTCAGAAAGTTGCCTTCAATCTTTTGCAGGGACAATCCAGGCCAGGCACCACCATCATCAATCTTGAGGTTCTTGGATAAAGCATCCAGGAAAAAAGAAGAGAGGTTTTTCCATGGGTATTCTCGGCAATAAGGTTCCGGGCATCGTGGTGAGAGCATATGGGAGTAAAGGGTTGATTAAGGGTATTCAGGGTTCAGAATATCCGTACAAAGGCTTCAAGTTCGAGCCAGGCCAGAAAGTGAAATTTTCTATTTTCCAAGGTTCTAGTGGTGATGAGGCAATCGATTTAGAGGTTGTGGAGTAACCTTCTTTTCTTGCTAAACTCCCTTTTTGTAGGCTTTTGCGGTGTTCTGACGTTTTAATACCACTCTACAGTAGCTAAAATAGAAAGATTTATATATAAGTTCTACTATACAGTAGCAATACTCTCATCCAAACACCTCCGCCTGGGCATGGCTGACAAAGTCATTCTCAGGCGTTTTCCATTCACCCCCTAAACATCGGTGGAGGCTTCCTCGCAAGAGGAGGCTTCTATCCCTTTCAAGATCACCTCTTTTTCCCCAGC
>JACOVN010000130.1 GCA_016177315.1 Candidatus Woesearchaeota archaeon | reverse complement strand
CCCTATACTCCTATTCTGCGAGTGACTGCAAAAAGAACCCAAGCACAGCTTTTGGAAACAACATTGCTGAATATCATCAATTTCCAAACCATGATTGCCACAAAGGCAAGCAGAGTAGCGCAAGCAGCGAATGGTGCCAAGGTTGTTGATTTTGGATTGAGGAGGGCACAAGAAGAAGATGCCGGCATGAAGGGTGCACGGGCAGCCTATATTGGAGGAGCGGTTGCAACGAGCAATGTCAAGGCAGGAAAGGAATATGGCATTCCCATTGCAGGAACGCATGCGCATAGCTTTGTCATGAGCTTTCCAACAGAGCTGGATGCATTCAGGGCTTATGTCAAAACATTCCCAGAGAATGCAACATTGTTGATCGATACCTATGATACTGTACAGGGAGCGAGGAATGCTGCTATTGTTGCGAAGGAATTAGTGCAGCAAGGAAAGAAACTTGGAGCAGTACGGCTAGATTCTGGAGACCTTTTGGATTTATCCCAGAAAGTTAGGAAAATTCTCGATGAAGAAGGCTTGCAGTATGTGAAAATCTTTGCCAGCGGAGATTTGAATGAATACAAAATTGCAGAGCTTGTCAAAAACAAAGCTCCGATCGATGGCTATGGGGTTGGAACAGAGCTTATCACGGCAAAGCCAGTTGCAGCGATTGCTGGCGTGTATAAGCTGGTCGAAGATGGAGATGGAGCAAAGATCAAGCTTTCTCCTGGAAAACAGACCTGTCCTGGGAAGAAACAGGTTTACAGAATTTCGGATGCAGCAGGAAATTACTCCCATGATGTTCTTGCATTGGAAGGAGAATGCAGAGAAGGAACACCTTTGCTGGAATTAATAGTGCAGGATGGAAAGAGAACAAAAGAACGAAGGAACCTTACAGAAATTCAGCGCCATGCTCTGGATTGTGTTGCAAAATTGCCAGAATACGTGAAACAAGTCAGGGTAGAAACATCGTACTGTGTAGAGATTTCTTCACGATTGCAGAAATTAGTTGGCAAGCTGACAGAGCGATATGCAAACAACCATCTTGGAGGTGAGGCAGCATGAAAGCCTTCGTAGAGCTTGGCAGCATTCATGGAAGCATTGGAATTTTTCATCTTTTCTGCTTGCAGGGAGGTGATGCACGATGAAAACTATCTTTTGGAATGTGGATACGCAGTATGACTTTATGCGGAGTGATGAAAGCTTCCATGGATCATTAGCAATTGCTGGTGCAAGGGAAATTGAGGGCAATCTGGAAAAAATAACCAGGCTTGCAGCAAAGAAAGGAATGCAAGTTGTGAACACCGCAGACTGGCACAATCAATATTCTAAAGAAATTTCTGACAGGCCAGATTTCAGAACAACCTTTCCTCCGCATTGCATGCAGCATACTCCAGGAGCAGAATATGTTCCTGCTACGAAGCCAGAAGATCCCTATGGTATTGATTGGCAGCAGAAAGGCTTTGATGCTGAGGAAGTAAAGAGACGAAGGAACATTGTCCTCTACAAGGATGCCTTTGATGTTTTTGCTGGAACCCCGCATGCAGAAGCAGTGCTGGACACCATCAAGCCAGACATGGCCATTGTCTATGGCGTCGCAACCAATGTCTGTGTGAACTTCGCTGTCATGGGGCTTTTGCAGAGAGGGGTACAGGTCTATGTACCATTAGATGCAATCAAGGAACTGCCCAATCTTCCTCTCGATGCAATGCTTGAGGCATGGCAGAAAGCCGGAGCGAGATTCATCTGGACGAAAGAGGTGGAGCAATACCTGTGAGGTGATGCCTATGGTGGCTGCAAGAATACGACCACTGGAAATGAAGGATTTAAACCATATCATGGAATGGGTGAATGACCCTACAGTAGTTGGAAAATTTGCCAACTTCCAAACACCCATCTCCAGGGAACGGGAGCAGAAATTCTTAGAACAGATAATTGCCAGTGAGACTGATAAACTCTTTGCTATTGAGACAGAACAGGGAGAGTACCTTGGCAACATCGGTTTGCATCAGATCGATTGGCCGAGCAGAGCCGGAAGACTCGCCTTAATCATTGGCAAGAAAGCACACTGGGGAGAAGGATACGCACAGAGCGCTCTCCAGGAACTGTTAAGGCTTGCTTTTGAACAGTACAACCTCCATAAGGTCTGGCTCGTTGTCTTTGAAGAAAATGCTAAAGCCAGACACATCTACGAAAAGGCAGGTTTTCAGATAGAAGGTTTTCTGCGGGATGAATATTTTCATCAAGGAGAGTATCACAACATGGTCAGAATGTCGATGCTCGAACATGAATACTTTGCCAGGAGGGGAACGCAATGCGAATAGCGCTTGCCCAAATGGAAGTTGTCCCTGGAAGGCCGAAGAAAAACCTAGAGACCATGCTGGAGATGATTGAGCAGGCAAAAGAGCAGAAGGCAGACCTTGTTGTTTTCCCGGAGATGTGCCTTGGTGGATACGTAGTTGGGGATAAATGGCTGGATGAAGATTTTTGCCGGGATTTGATGAGCTACCATGAGGACATCCTGAAGGCAAGCCAGGGCATTGCGATTGCATATGGAAATATCTTTGCAGATCGCACTGTTCATCAGCGTGTTGAAGATAACAGCTGGCATCCCAACAAAGATGGAAGAGTTAGAAAATATAATGCCGTCTCTGTTGTGCAGAATGGAAAGCCAGTGGAAAGGGCAAAGGAAACCAAGATTCTGCCACAAGGAGTACAGCCAAAAACATTACTGCCGAATTATCGGTACTTTGACGATGAGCGGTACTTCTTTTCCCTGGAAGATGCTGCAAAAGATGCAGGCGTTTCTTTGGAGGATTTGCTGCAGCCATTCCTCATTGAAGTGCAGGGAAAGAAAGTTCCCATTGGCTTCGAGATTTGCGAGGATTTGTGGTGCGAGGATTACAGGAAGAATGGCAAACCATTGAATCCAGCAAAAATGCTGATTGAGAATGGAGCAGAGCTTGTCATTAATCTCTCTGCCTCTCCCTGGAATGTCGGCAAAGGCAAGGAGAGAGACAGAAGGGTGAAATTCCTGAAGCAGGAATCTGGAAAAGATTTCAAGCCATTCCTCTATGTGAATTGCGTGAGTGTACAGAATAATGGCAAGAATATCATCTCTTTTGATGGCGGCTCTACTGCCTATAATGTTGATGGCTTGCCGGTGAAATTCGCCCATGATTCCTTTCAGCAAGAATTGCTGATAGTGGATGATGCTGATTTTGCCAAGCCTCCACAAGAACGGGAAGAACTACCAAAGATTGCGCAGAAGTACGATGCCATCATCCAAGGCATCAGGAGCGTAAAAGATACCTTGGGCCTTCCAGAGCATCCAAGGTATGTGGTTGGTTTGAGCGGCGGCATAGACAGTGCTGTTGTTGCAGCATTGCTGGTGCAGGCAGTTGGAAGAGATAAGGTTCTGGCAGTGAATATGCCAACGAGGTATAATTCTGATAAAACGAAACAAACAGCGGCCCTTGTGGCAGAGAGATTAGGCATTGCTTATGAAGTGATTCCGATTGAGGATTTAGTCAGATTGCATGAGGAAGTCCTGGAACGATATGATTTGGATGGCAGCGGCGGGCAGCTCAGCGAGCTGAATCAGGAAAACATCCAAGCAAAGATTCGTGGAACTTCCATTCTCTCCAATATTGCTGCCAAGTATCATGCTCTCTTCACGAACAATGGAAATAAGCTGGAGACTGCTCTGGGCTATGCAACCCTCTATGGGGATGTTGGGGGAGCGATTGCTCCTATAGGTGATCTGACAAAAACAGAAGTGGTGGAAATGGCTCGCTACCTGAATGAGAAGATTTTCCATGATGCTGTGATTCCTGAAATCTTGCTGCCAGACGCGCTCTTTAGATTCCGGGATGATCAAATCCAGCCAACAGCAGAATTGAAGGACAATCAAATTGATCCCATGAAGTTCGGCTACCATGATGCACTGCTGGAAGCTGCAACAGACTACAAGAAGAAAACTCCTGAAGATGTGCTGCAGTGGTATTTGGATGGAACCCTGGAAGAGAAGCTTGGCATCAGCACTTCCCTCATGGAACGATGGGGCATTGACGATCCGAAAGTGTTTGTGCAGGATATTGAATGGTTTTACAGCACCACGCAGAGAAATGTGTTCAAGAGAATCCAAGCTCCCCCTATCATCATCACTAGCAAGTCTGCCTATGGCTTTGATATTCGAGAGAGCATGTTGCCTTGGGAGCCCACAAGGGCTTATGGCATGCTCAAGCAGAAGGTGCTTGCCATGGCAAATACCGATCAAAATCTCAAGCTCTAGTAGAGGTGGCAGCATGACGCAAACAACACCCGAAACATACCAAAGGCCGAACTACAGAAATCCTTTCCCGACTACAGACATTATCATCGAGTATAGTGATGGAAAGAAGGAAGGCATTGTGCTTATCACAAGAAAGAATCCTCCGCATGGCTTGGCTATCCCTGGAGGATTTGCAGAGTGGGGGTTAAGCCTTGAGGAAAATGCACGAAAGGAAGCAAGAGAGGAAACCGGCTTGGAAGTCATTCTGGAGACTCCCGAGCAGCCCTTGTGCGTGCATTCCGCTCCTGACAGAGATCCCAGAGCACATATCATCAGCATTGCGTATGTTGCAAAAGGCTATGGAACCTTGCGAGCAGGAGATGATGCCGTAGCAGCAAGGCTCTATACCATTCCAGAAGTCAAGGAGCTCATCAGGAAAAGGCAATTGGCCTTTGACCATGACAGGATTTTGCTGAAGTATTTGCAATGGAGAGGATTGGCATGAGCCTGGAAAAAAAGCTGGGAAAAGTGGGATTGGTTGCACGGTTTAAGCCACTGCATAATGGCGGAGCCACAATGCTCGAAGCACTCTGCGAGCAGGCCGAGTATGTTATCATCGGTATTGGAAGCTCCAATAAGTACAATGCACGAAACCCCTTCACCGCAGAGGAAAGCAAAGCCATGGTAGAGGTGTTCCTTTCTCCTCGATACAGCAATTACACCATTCTGCTCATCCCAGACTACGGGCATGTTCCTGAGTATAGCGATGGCCAGCGATGGAAGCAAGAAGTTCGGCAGCAGTTTGGAAGCTTGGATGCGTTCATTTCCGGCAATCCCTATGTCACTGGACTGCTGCAAGATTCCTATCCTGTAGTACATCCTGTTGAGCTGGTGCCGGAAGACAAAAGGGTTAGAGTCAGTGGAACCATGGTAAGAATTGAAATGGCCAAGGGAGGGAATTGGAGGGGATTGGTGCCTGAGCCCGTTGCTGCCTATTTGGAAAAGAACGGATTAGTGGAAAGATTCAGGCAGGAATTTGGTTTGCAAACATTAGCACAGCTCGCAGAGCGAGATTACCAAAAATTGGAAGATGGGAAAGCCGAGAAGCTTCATGTTCAAGAACGGTGATCCTCATGGCAATAGAAAATAAAAGAAGAACAAGACAGGAACTTGCTGATTACTTCTCTCAGCAAGGCGTTGGAGTCTATGACCTGGAAGACATGATTCGGGTTATTGAGGAAATCAATGCCCTGAAGAAGGAAAAGAATGCGGTTATTCTTGCGCACTACTACATGCGGGATGGCATCAAGGTTGGCATTGCGGATTACATTGGAGATTCCCTAGATTTGAGCAAGGCAGCGAAAGCAACCGATGCAGCGATGATTGTCTTTTGTGGAGTGCATTTCATGGCAGAGACAGCGAAGATTCTCAATCCATCGAAGAAGGTGCTGTTGCCGAGCTTAGAGGCAGGCTGCTCCTTGGCAGCAAGCATCACCGGAGCAGACGTCAGAAGACTGAGAGAACAGTATCCAGATGCAGCAGTGGTAACCTATATCAACACGACTGCAGAGGTGAAGGCAGAGAGCGATGTTTGTGTTACCTCAGCCAATGCCAAGAAAGTCATTTCCCGATTGCCGCAGAAAAAAATTGTCTTCATTCCAGATAAATACATGGCTCGAAACCTGAGGGAAGAGCTGCCAGACAAGGAAATCATTGAGTGGGATGGCGCTTGCATTGTGCATGAGCAGTATGCAGGGCTTTACATTCCTGTTTTACGCTCTCAGCATCCGGGCTTGAAAGTTCTTGCGCATTATGAATGCGATGGCTCTGTGATTAAGGCAGCAGACATGCATGGCGGAACGAGCGACATGAGGAGATACATTCGGGAAACCAATGCTCCTGCCTACTTCTTGGCAACAGAATGCGGCTTAGCCTCCACCATTAAGGCAGAGATGCCAGAGAAAAACATTGTTGGAGCCTGTACTGTCTGTCCTTACATGAAGAAGATCGACTTGCACAATACCTTGCAAACCTTGCAGGAAGAAAAGCCAGAGATTGTTGTTCCTGAGCCAATCAGAGCAAGGGCAGAGAAATGCCTGGAAAGAATGTTCGAGCTTGGGAGCGATGCAAAGAATGAGGTAAAGGCAGCTTGAGGAGGATATGCATGACACGACTAGGTCACTATGAGGTTGTTCGGCAAATTGGGGAAGGGGGATTTGCCAGAACCTATGAAGCAAGACATATTTACCTCGATGAAAAAGCATGCCTAAAGCAGAACATCAATCTCTCTCCCAGTGATACAGAATTGTTACGGAGAGAAGCAAAATTGCTCTGGAGAGTCCATCATCATTCTCTCCCTTCCACTCGGGATTTCTTCCAGGCCGAGGATGGGAGCACTATTCTGGCCATGTCGTTCATTGAAGGGAGAACCTTGAATAAAATCATTGAAAAGCACAAAGCCCTGCATCCAGAGGAAGTGGCCTGGATTATGCAACGGTTGCTCAATGCGTTGCATTACCTCCACAGCCTCGGCATCATCCATGGCGATGTCAAACCCCCGAATGTTATTGTCCAGCCAGAAGTACACAATGCTGTTCTTGTGGATTATGGTTTGGCTTCTTTGCTTCCAACCAGAAAATCAAAGGCAGTGGGCTATACTCCTGTCTTTGTTGCACCAGAAATCATCGAAGGAAACCCTCCATTGCCAGAATCCGATCTCTATGCAGTAGGCTTGACGATGATCTATACTTTGGGAGGAGATCCCATTGCGAAAACATTCCCTTCTTGGGTTCCTGAGCCGATGCAGGAATTCTGCAAGGAATTAGTGCGGTATGATCCCATGGAAAGGCCAAACTGGAGTAAGCAGGATTTGATTGCAAGGCTCTCGGATATTCGTTTGGAAGCTTTTGGTAGAAGATCTACATTAGAAAAATTGGTGGAGAAAAAGTAACAAAACGACCGGAGGTTGAGAACCATGTACAGCTGGGGAGACGATACCAAGACCTGGAAAAAGCCAAGTTCGTATGACTACGGCTCGGCCCGAGCACCGTATCTAGAGGACTTGGCCAAGGAAGCAGAAACAAAGGGGCCAAGGAGCTATGCTTTAGGCAAGGGACCAAAATTAGAGTTGGTGGATCCAAAAGGCAAAACCATCTCCACGAAAAGCGAGGACCCTGTTATCCTTGCCGTGGATGGCACTGGGTCGATGCAGCACTGGCCAGCAGAAATCTTTGACAGGCTGCCCTTGCTCTACCAAACATTGTCGAAGTACAGGCCAGGTGTCGAGCTGAGCTTTTCTGTGATTGGGGATGCAGCAGCAGATCAATGGCCGGTACAAGTGACTAGCTTTGGGAAAGAAATTGCATTGGATGACTACCTCAAGGCCCTGCATCCAGAAGGAGGAGGAGGCCCAGGCATTCGGGAGAGCTATGAATTGTGGGCTTATTTTATGCAGGAGCACTGCCAAACACCCAACGCTATCTCGCCCTTCCTGATCATCATGGGGGACGAGAAGTTCTACGAGAAGATAGATCCTGCACAAGTGCAGCATTACCTTGGAGACAAACTGCAGGGCGCATTGGACGCAATGCAGGTGTGGCAGAAATTAACCCAGAGATTTGACATCTACCTGCTGAGAAAGCCATATCCTGGCCATGACGAGGAAATTACTGCACAGTGGAAAGAAGCCGTTGGAGGGCAGAAAGTTATCCCCGTCTATGATCCGATGAGGGTGGTAGACGTTGCCATGGGCATTGTTGCAAAGCGCTGGGGGCAGTTTGGTGACTTTGAACTGAATCTTGCATCCAGGCAAGAAGGAGGGGCTGTTGCAACCGTGATGCAATCGTTGCGGTATGTGCCTGAGGCGGCCATGGGCAGCATGAAATCCAAAGTGGAAGGCAAAGGAGGCAGCAAGAAGAGCAAAAGTTTGACAAAACCCTAAGGAGGTGTCAACATGAAGGAAGCATACAAGAGTAGCGGACAAATCTTTGAGCAGGTGAGCAAGTTGCGAAGTCCTGCACTATATCAGCAGCTCAAGGCCATTACGCCAGGAGAGCTGGTGGTTGTGCAGGGACAATACGACCACATCGAAGCATTGCTGGACACCCTGCACGTGCCTTATGAGCTCATCACTCCAGAGCAGATGAAGAGCCATAATGGAGGCAGAGTCTGGTTTGTCAACTGCAAGCCATACGATGGAGGTGTGCCAAAAAAGGCTGTTGAGCAGTTCGTGCAGGAAGGGGGAAGGCTTGTGACGACAGACTGGGCCCAGGGGTTGGTTGCCAAAGTTTTTCCAGGCAGAGTGAAGAAAGTCGTGGACACCAGCGATGATGTGGTAGAGGTACAGTGCCACACCGACATTGCCAGGAGATTCCTTGGCTTGAATTACTCCCAATGCCATCCAAAATGGTGGCTCGAGGGGAGCAGCCATGTCTTCGACATTGGAGAGGGTGTTGTGCCGCTGATTACCAGCACCGAGATGGAGGAGAAATACGGGAAACCCTTTGTTGCCATTGGATTTACCGAAGGCAAGGGGGAAGTGCTGCACTTCATCAGCCACATGGAATTGCAGCGAACCCATCTCAGAACCAAGGAAGACGAGGCAGGGTTAGAAGCATTCCTTGAGAAAATTGGGGCCACCAAGACGGCAGATATGGAGGAGGCAAAAGTTGCAGAATTGGAGGCAGCCTACAGCACCTTGAACACTCTGGCATGCCTCTGTGTTCCCATGCCTATCTTGAGCAGCGACCTCAAGAGCAGCATGGTGGCGGGAAGCAAGGGAGCAAGCAAATCGATCAAAAGCAAAAGGTTGGCACCATGATAGACACTATTGTGACGATGCCGCCGTATGCACCGTTTTTGGGTGAGGTAGCCCGACATCCTCTGGTGTCGGGCCTTCGCCTGAATACGGTCATGCCGGTGAAGGAAAGCCTGGAAGAGGTGCTGAAGAGACTGCAGGACAGCGCCGCTGGAAAAACAATATGGATTGACCTCAAGGGAAGGCAATTGAGAGTCGTGGGATATGCCACTCCACCATTTACAGAAATCACTGTCAGTCATGCAATCAAAGTCAAAACTCCAGTGACTGCCTACTTCGGCAATGGAGGAGAGGAAGCTAAACTGGTAGCAGTAGATGGGAATAGGCTGATATTCCTCGATGGGCCAAAGAGGGTGGTAGGGCCTGGAGAGTCCATGAACATTGTGGATCCAAGCTTAGAGATTGACGGTTACCTAACAGAAACAGATGCACGATATGTGGAAGCAGCTGGCAAAGTTGGCTTGCATGATTATATGCTTTCGTATGTAGAATCTTCGGCAGATGTTGCTGCATTGCAAACGTTTGATGCTCATGCAACCATTGCAGAGAAAATAGAATCCTTGAAAGGGATTCGGTACGTCAGGGAGGATTATCAGAAGGCAAAGCAGTCCAGACTCATGTTAGCAAGGGGAGATTTATACACGGAAGTTGTAAAACCCCACCATATTCTGGAAGCAACAGAGCTGTTGATTGCAAAAGATGCAGAAGCTATTGCAGCCTCAAGAATTTGTTCTTCTCTTGCAGAGAGTTTGGAGCCAGCTTCTCAGGACATCAGTGATATTGCCTATTTGCTCAAGGTTGGGTACAAAACCCTCATGCTGGGCGATGAGGTTTGCCTGAGAAGAGAATCTGTCTTGAGTGCTTTAAACTTAATTCAGGCCATTGCAGAGGATTACCATGGAAAAGGCAAATGAAAAATTAATTATCGATACGGACATTGGCTCTGATGTAGATGATGCTCTTGCGATACTCTATGCCGTGAAGGCAGGAATGCCTATAGCATTGATCAGCACTTCCCATGGAGATACTGCTTTGCGAGCAAAGATTGCAAAAAAGCTTACGTTGCTCTTAGGCCAAGATATCCCGGTTGCTGCAGGAGAGCAAAAGCCGATGAAGCAAAGGCATGTCTATTGGGATGGGGATGAAGGGGAAGGATTGGTAGAGGAGGAAGAGCAATTTGATTTTCGGCAGGATGGCGTTGATGCGATTGCAGAGACCATTCATGCGAATAGAAACAATATTAGCATTGCCAGCATTGCTCCGATGACGAATATTGCAAGAGCGTTTCAGAAATATCCAGAATTGCCGGAAATGGTCAATGCCCTGTACATCATGGGCAATGCCCTTCTCTGCGGTGATACCTACCATCTCAACTATCGTGCCCATAATTTCAAGGCAGATCCAGAGGCAGCAGACATTGTTCTTGCAGCTGCAGTGCCAAAAATCAAAATCATTGTTACGACAGAAGTGTGCAAGAAGAGCTGGCTGACGAAGGAGGATTTTGAACGATTAAGGGAACAGGGGCATGTTGGAGCATACCTCTATGCTGCAGCACAGAACTGGCTCAGGAAGAGCATGTACGATGTTGCCTATCTGTATGATCCGTTGGTGGTGCATCATCATGTTGATGCAGAAATGACAACCAGAGTAAAGCATGGTACTGTGGAGATTACTACCGATGTGCAGAAACATTTTAAACAGCAAATTTTAACCACCATGGGAACAGTACAAGGGAGCGAGGTGAGAGGAGTATGACCAAAGACAGATTTATTGGAACGCTCGTCGGGTGTGCTACCGGCGATGCTCTGGGTATGCCGGTAGAAGGTTGGAAGCGAGAGCAGATCCAAAAATACGTTGGAAAAATAATTGAACCTCTGGCTCCGGTTATGGTCCGGGATGCACAGGGACAAATGGTCAAGGCGGATGAGTTCGGAAAACTGCGATATTTTACCAAGGATTTTGCAAGGGGAGAATACACTGATGATACCATTCTGACGTTGGCTTTGGCGGAATCCATTGCTAGCAGGCAAGGCCTGGATTTAGAGGATGTCGCAAAAAGACAGCTACAGGCGTATGAAATCCGCAGGAAACCTGATGGCCGAGTCCACGGGGGATTTGGAAGAACCACCATGCAGGGTTTTGAAAATTTGAGAAAAAGCATTTCTCCCCTGCACTCTGGCGTTGTCGGAAGCCCTGGTAATGCGCCTGCCATGAAAATGGCTCCTGTCGGCTTGTATATGCATGCAACCGGGGAATATGCAGAGGGGTTGGGTTTCGCAGCGCAAGTGGCAAGGGTTACACATTTGGATCCTCGCTCTGTGGTCAGTGGAGTGGTACAGGCACATGCTGTCTATGTTCTCCTTCAGAACATTGCTCGTCAAGATTTTTTGAATTCCCTGGTGGAAGTGGGAATGCTGCATGAGAAACCAGTTACTGCTGATTGTACTCTTGCTGATGCTGGAAGTCTCACCGAGCGTCTTGTTTGGATTCAGGAACATCCAGATAGAAGCCCTGACCATGCATTTCGGCAGTTAGGCAACTCTGGTTGTGTATTTGAGTCCTATCCTTTTGCTCTCTTCCTGTTCCAGAGATATTGGAATGACCCGATCGAAGGATTACTAGAGACAGTAAATTTCGGAGGAGATTGCGATACGACCGGAGCCATCTATGGTGCACTCTGCGGAGCAAGATGCGGGACAGTTTTTCCACAGACGTGGATACGGGCTTTGAAAGGTTTGGATAAACTCGTTGCTGTTGCAGAAGAGCTCTATAAACTAACATCGGTGAAGACATGAACAAAGTCCTTGTCGTGTACAAGAAGAGCATTTACGAATTATATCAGAGTTCTCCAACTCCAGAGCTGCGTGCGTTTATGGAGCAGAGCAGTGAAGATGTTGCAAGAATGCGGAAGAGCCATGAGGAGCAGAAAAGAACACTGGAAACTGTGATGGGAGAGCTTACAAAGCAAGGTATTGCGTATGAGACTGCGCATCGGGCCCAATTGGGAGAGATGCGGGAAAGAATGCAGGAATATGATTTGGTTGTTACTGTTGGGGGAGATGGCACGTTCCTGGAAGCTTCCCATTATGTAGAGCATACTCCGATGCTGGGAGTAAACTCTGACTCCAACCACAGTGTTGGCTTTTACTGTGCAACGAATGGAGAACATTTTGCAGAATTACTGCAAAACTTGAATCAAACTCCAAAGACAACTGTCAGCAGATTAGAAATTATTCTCCAGGGAAAGAAAATTTCAGAACCAGTGTTGAATGATGTGCTGATTGCTCACCATAATCCTGCAGCCATGACTAGGTATACAT
>JACOVN010000137.1 GCA_016177315.1 Candidatus Woesearchaeota archaeon | reverse complement strand
GTAAAAATGGAAATGATAGAAGGCTAGCTGCTTCAGCATTGGGAAAACTGGGAAAATTTAAACCGCAGATTTACAAAGCAATAACAGCTTTAATTTATTTGTTAAAAGATCAGAAGCCTCAAGTCAGGTTATACGCAGTAAAGGCTTTAGGACGAATTGCTACACCCGCAGTTATACCTCAGTTAAAGAAACTCGAAATGGATGAAAAAGAGTATATTAGAAAATCGGTAAAAAGGGCTGTTAATTTGATACAACGCAGAGAAGGATTTTAATATCTCGAATTTTATCTTTTCTCATGAATCTGTGCGCACGCTCGGTAGTTACATCCGTACCTCATTGGCTTTCGCCTTGGTTGGTGTTCACCTCATCATCGCATGCGTTGCACTTCTTCAGGCTTTATCCTGTGAGTTTCAGGAAAACATTGCTCCATTATAACGTTTTCTGTGCCTCAGTATCTGTATGTCGTGGGATTGGAGCGAAGCGGAAATCCCACTGGAGTGGTTTTGGTTAAGCTTTTTCCAAAAGATTAAGCGAAACCTTTATATATCTTTATGCTGGAAAAAAAGGATAAAGGTGAGAAACAGAGGGGTGGGTAGCTTGGGCGGAAAGAGCATTGATGATACCTTAATTTTCTATGCCGACCGTTTTCATCCAGAAGGAGGACTTTACACTGCCCAGCAGATGGTAGAGAACGGCATGGTTTCTCGGCACCAGAACCATCTTTCCCAATATGGCACTGGTGCTTTTGATGGTGGCAGGGTTCTTTCAAGAGTTCGTAATGTTGATGTTTTGCAGTCCCCAGAAGCGCAAGTACGGTATTTACGAGAAACGCCAATGCCAACAGCCAATAAAGTCCAACTGTTTGGCATTACGTTCCGTGAGCATTTGCAAAGACAGATTCAATCTGCTAGCTATCTCCTCATAGCCAATCCGGAGCAAGATCCAACTGGGATGTACCGAGAAGTGGAAGCATTCCTCATGGGCAGGGGCAGAGACATACAACCAAGGGAGAAATTTATTTTTGCAGATCTTGATTTAGACTTCCTCATTCAGGCGGCACTGAAAACAATAAAAGCCAATGTTCTCTTAGGAATACAGACTGAGGGAGGTAAAGGCGTTGATCCAAGGATGGGGGGTTATTTCCGGCCATTGGTGTTCCGTTCGAATCGGTATGATAAAAAAGGAAAAAGGATGCTCGATTATGGTGTGTACAGTCTTGAACATAATTGGGCTATGACTATCACCTTTGTAGAATGGGGGAAGTATTTACCAGAGAGAAATGTTGTTATGCTCTATCCGACACCAGTCCAAGCAGAGGGACGGAACCATAAATTAGTTCCGAATTACGGCTATGGCGGAAGACCAAAGAACCTTGCGATGCGGTTTGGGTACAGTGAAGCCATTCTCCATGATCCTGATGGAAATGTGCTCGAAGGCACCGGAGAAAATATCTTTGTCAAGAAAGACGGAGTCTTCTCTACCCCCCCACTATCCCTCAGCATCCTTCCAGGGACAAAGAGGCAAATCGTTTTGGAGATGGCGAAAGCTCTGGACATCGAAATCGTGGAAGAGTCATTTGATCTCGAATTCTTGATGAAGTGCGATGCAGCGTTCTTTACTGGAACAGCAGCGGGAGTAGCACCCATAGAGAAAATTGAGAACCCATTCTCTGGCATTGAAAATCCCAAATATAAGCACTGCACACCTTTACCAGCGGAGCACACTTTTGATATGCATGATCCGGATATTCTCAAGCTCCAAGAGCAATATCAATACCTTATCTACGGCGATGATCGCCTACTCCCAAAATTGAAACCATTGCAGGAGAAGGTACGCGTGAGACTTCCGATGGAGGAGATAGTTATCGATGAACAACTTATTGAGGCTTTTCTACACCCGCCCACTGGCAGAGCCGTTCTTTCGTTGACCTAATATTCTCGCATCCACACAAACCCTATACTTCCTCGGCGCAGCACTCCCGCACTTTCTCCAAGAAATAATCTTATATTTTTTCCCCGCTTTCTTACAAGCCTCCTGAATCTTCTCAAAGGCTTTCTCAGGAATCTCCTCTTCCATGAGAAAATCATAGAAATGAATAATTCCTTTATTCTTTATCTTCTCCAATGCCAAATCCAGGAAATGCTCTGCTCCCATAGGCAAGGGCATGACAATCCTATCAAACTTCCTTTTCAGTTTTGGCATAACGTTCCTGACATCGCCCTGCAACAAAACAACATTCTTCGCCTTATTCATTTTTACATTCTCCAATCCATACTGGTGTGCAGCAGGATTCAATTCAATGCCAATAATCTCCTTTGCCCTGGTATTCCTAGCAAAAACCAAAGGGTAAATCCCGATGCCAGAGAACATCACCAGAATTTCCTCTCCAGGCTTTATCTGCTCCATAATGCTCTTTCTCTCTGTCACTAACCTCGGAGAGAAATAGGTTTTCTCCAGGTGCAAAGTTACCCTCACCCCTAATTCCTTATGGATGGTTTCTTTCCTTTTCTCTCCTGCCAATATTTTGTATTTCTGCAGCCGTAATTCTCCGATATGCCCCCCTTTCTTCTTCAGCACTGTTTTAATATGTTTATTGAGTTTTAACAGGGCATCGGCAATATACTTTTCTTTTTTCTCTAATCCTCTAGGGATTTCCAGAATAGCAATATCCCCAACAATATCATGCGCTGTCTTCAATTTGGAAAATTCCCTTTCTGTTAATTTTCCTTTCAAAACATCTCTCAATTTCATCTTACCAGAACTCCCCTAAGCCTTTCTGCTGCCGTTTGCCCAGAGCTTGCTCCAGCTTTTCCAGCTGACTTTCCACCCTTTCTTTGGAGAAGTCGTGCTCTTCCACTAGCAATTGCAGCAATCTCTCCTTTTGTAATCCTCTCCACTCCAGTTTGCATGTTTCCTCAACCGGCATATGTTGAATGAGTTCAAAAATTTCCTTCCACTCCACGGTAAAGGCTTCTTTCCAATGTACTTCCTCGAACAGCTTCTCGAAATTGTTCCCATACTTCTTTACCAGCTCTAATGCTTTCTTCGGGCCAATGCCCTTAATCCCCCCAATATTATAATCCGTTCCAACTAGCATACCTATCACAATCAGTTGATCCTGGGTTATGCCAAGCCTCTGCAAATTTTCCTCCAGCAGGATCATTTCTGGTTTTACTTCCACATATCCGAACCTTCCAGGCATTTTCCTTCTCTCGGTTATGGTTAGATTTCTCACCAATCTTGGAACGCCAAACAATAAGCAATCCATGTCCTGGCTTATCTCAGCATACGCCTTTCCTTCCTTGACTAAGTAAGCGGCCTGCGCTTCTCCCTCAGAAGGTGCTTGAACAATAGGCAACCCTAGTGCTTGAATTATCTTTTTTGCATCTTCTACCATTTCCCCTGTCAAGACAGAGGTTCTGGCAGCGTACTTTTGCATCCCAGCAATATCTTCCCTTTGCTTGGCTATCTCATATTCTTGCTTTGCCTTCTCCTTTACCTCTTTCCTCCTCGCTGTTTCCTGGCTCTTCAGTTTTGGTGGCTTTCCATCAAAGACAAAGGCCAATTGCAAGCCCGATTGCATTAACTTGGTTGTTCTCGCAAATAATCCCGTTATATGGGAAGTTACTCTCCCCTTAGAATCCGTCAGCAAGGTCCCATCTCGCTGCCGTATCGTAGAAAGAAACTGATAGAGAATATTAAAAGAATCCACCACCAAAATTTTATGCTGAAGATCTGCAATAGTAATTTCCTTCCTCTCCAGCAAATCCTTTAACTTGGTTCCCATTATGCATCCGTATTTCCTAGAGCTCTTTTACAACCATGTTTTTGAATTCCGTCTGTAACAGCTCCCTAGCTTTTTTACTCAAACTACCAGCAGTCAAAAATAGGATGGGCAATTTCTTGGACTGCCCTTGGATGAATGCGCTGCTCAAATCCCCATCATTACACTTTTGCTTGTTCTTGGCTTTGAAGAAATAGGATAATGTTCCAACAGGGCTGGGAATCTCTACCATGCCTTCTACTTCAGCATTCTTTCTGATGACCCTTAAGCCAACCACGTTGATGGTATTCTTCTCAAAGTATCGCTTTACTTTTCTTAAGAATTTATCATCTCCAGCACTCCGATCCATGAAGTCTTCCTCTTCCTTTGCTTCTTTCCGCATTTCTGGCTTTGCCTCTAATCTTTCCTGCTTCAGTTCCCGTCTGACTGGTTGCTGCATCGCGTGCTTTGGCTGTTCCAAAAATTGTTCTCTCCTCACTTCCTGCTCCTGTTTAGCTCCAAGTTGCTGCTTGATCAGCTCTGCAGCCTCCTCATTTTTCAGCAAGTACCATTTCCAGAAAATCTCTGCTTTTCCATTGTAATTCACTTCCAAAGGCTTAGCAAAATCCTTGATTTCCCGCAAAGCAGCCCTGATGACTGGCTCTAAGGCAGTATCCTGCAACACCCTTTTTTGCTTCAGCAAATCAAAGGCCTTCCTCTCCTTCTCGTGCAATTTCTGATAGAGTTCCTGGAGTCTAAACTCCTGCCCGTCCACATAGTACACAGGACTGCCACCCACCTTAGTGTTGGAAAGCCTCAGCTGTTTGTTATCCACTAACTCGGAGAGCATCGCAGAGGCAAACAGAATGTTGGTGTTCAGTTCCTTCGAAATCTGAGAAGGCAGTACAGGGCCTCTCATCCTCACAATCTGCAGGATTCTGTCGCGCTCGTCCATAGGAGAAAAAGAAGATTGCATCATTTATATTTCTTTTTCTTTTCTACGGCCTCATCCACCGCACTTCCCAATAGCTGCAGTCCCCTTCATCATCCACCACAGCAATCAACAACCTTTTCTTGGTGGAATGGGCCACTCTATTCTTTGCAGCAAACTCGTGCCAGGAAAAGGTAGAGCCTTCATGGACTGGAAAAACGACCCATCGAGCATGATCTTCTCCTGGCTT
>JACOVN010000145.1 GCA_016177315.1 Candidatus Woesearchaeota archaeon | reverse complement strand
TAAAAAGTAGTAAAAAAGAAAATGCAAAAAGATTTACCGTCTTGCCATTCTGGCTCTGGCGGCATTCCCGTTCGTGTCGATGAAGTACAGATACCCTTTCTCTCTCTGGATACCGCAGCGATGCACCACTTCCTGTCTCTTGTCGGTCTTCTGTCCTCGTCTTGCCATTTTCGCTCTGGCTGCGTTACCCTTCTTGTCAACAAAGTACAGATACCCTTTCTCTCTCCGGATGCCACACCTGCATAAGACTTCTGCCATAGTTCAAACCTCCTTTTTTTATTGGATAAGGCTTTTGGAGATGCTCGGATTTATAAAGTTAGCGGCGTTTTCCGACGGAAAAAGGGGTTTCTGGAGATAGATTTTTAAAGAATATAGCCCTACCGAGTGATTACGCATACTTGTTTTATATCTTCTTATGTTCCAAAAGGGGTGGGAAAGAGGATAGTCGTGAAAGAACATGAGACAGGTAGCAGAAGTTAACTACACCCAGTACGCACGGACACTCTTGAAGCGATTAGGAATAGAAGATATGGTAGAGGAAAGTATTTTGGGAAATATTACTACACAGCTACAGCAGCGGTTTCCGTATCTTTATGCATTGAAGGATTTTGTTTTTAGTAAGCCCGACATGGCAGTTGATGTTGATTTTGGGAAGAGTACGCTCGATGAAGTTTTGCGTGAGGAGCTATACGAGGAAGATGCAGAGGACCCAGACGGTCGTCCCAAAGCAGAAAAAATTCAGCAGGCAGTCTCTGCAGTAAAGGAAGACATACACCAAGAGCTTTCTTCATTGGAGCAGTGTATCGCTACTCAACTGCAAAAAGAATATTCCAAAGAACAAGCAAACAAAATTCGTGTTATCCAGTCAGAGATGGAATTGCATATCAAGAAATTGGAACCACAATTCGTAGAAAAAATGGTCTCAGCGTTATTTGCAAATCCCGGAAAAGTATTGAGAACAGAGCTTTCCCAAGAGCGGAGAAGAGTAAAGAGAATCTCAAATCAGCAGCTGGTCCATACTGAAAAACTCTTGGAACAGAAAGCAACATTGGTATCGTTAGGAATTCCGGAAGAATGCATAGAGGAATCTGCTAAGAGAGATATAGTGCTCCGCAATGTTCTCACTGGGAAGCGAGAGGCATTTTTGGTTTGGGTGCTATCTGCTGCAGCACGGGATTACGATTTTTCTGGCGGAAGGTTTGCATTTTTCCATTATTTTATGGAGCATGTCATGAACCAAGTAAAGGAAGAGGTTATTGGAGAATTTTTGAGCACCATTCCTTGGGTTGCAACATTAACAGCGCAAAATAAGCGATTTGTCCATGTATTACTGGACCGTTATCCGTATCACGATAGCGGTGGTCTCGGGATAGCATACTTGAATTTAGTGCATAGCGATGAACCGACGAGAAGAAGGATGCTAGAGGAAAGGAATGCTGCTGTCTTGTATAGACTGGAAAAGAGGGGAATAGACCTGCAAACCTATTTCCATGGCATTGGAAAAGTCTTCTTTGATCTGCGGGGCTCGCAGTACAACAAGGAGGAGCTCTACAGAGCAGCCAAGGAGGAAGCAGAAACTGCCATGAGGAATCTCTATCGGATGATGGTTGGATCGGAGCGATTTGTCCAGAAGGTGTATGATACTCTGGGTATCCCTCGAGCACTTCCTCAGCAGGACCCCTTGGAGCATATATTTCAACAAGTAGATAATCAGAAAACACTGCAACGATTCCTTGCCCTAGCACTTGATTATTGTACCAGGAAGCAGCATATCACCGATAGCGAGCCTGCAGAGGTACACCTCTTCCACGTACGGAACGCGTTGAATCTGCTTCGAATGAAAATCCCACAGTCCAGAGAGGGTATTTTTGGTATGGACCATTGCAGAAAAGACTTGGTGAAGGATGTTTCCATTGGCTATGAGAGCGGTTGCTGCCTCTTAGAGCCAAGAATACTTCCGCATATGATCGATCATGCAACGCAATTCACGGAATTTTATATTGGTGATGCGAGGAGAGGTATGGCGATGCTCTTTGCAGCTGAACAGCAGGGAGAGCCTGCATTAGTGGTCAATTCCATTGAGCTCTCCAATGTCTTGCGAGGGTATGAGAGAAGGGTTTTAGATCAAATTGTAGACAAGATGCTTGGTTATATTATTGCGTATGGGAAAAAAGCTGGATTCAGGAAGGTGGTGTTAGGGGCTAATGAGTATGCCACATCCTACAATTATGGTACCTTACATAGAGATAAGCCTCAGGAGAACGGGATAAAGAAGATCGGCCCTGCTGTTTTTAGCGACGTTATGTACCCATTTGAAAGAGATCGAACTATCGATAATGTCGTGCGCATTGATTAGTATTTAATATTTGCCCAGCAGCTTCAAGAGGATGGCCTTCTGGATATGCATTCTATTTTCCGCTTGGTCAAAGACAACAGACCATCTGCCATCGATTACTCCCGGAGTAACTTCATTGCCCCGTAACGCTGGCAAGCAGTGCATAAAAATGGCATCCTTCGCTGCTCGCTGCATAAGTTTTTCATTCACTTGGAAGGGCTTTAATATTTTGACTCTCCTTGCTCTCTCTGACTCTGGAACTCTATAGCTCATCCAGGAATCGGTATAGACGACATCTGCATTCCGAATTGCTGCTGCAGCATCGTGATGCATCTCCATCTTGGTGCCATTTTTCCTTGCAGTCTGCAATGCCTGGCTCCAAAGCTTCTCTGGCACTTTGAATTCCTTTCCTTGCGGGCAACCCAAGACAACATCCATCCCAACAATGGGGCATGCCTCCAAGAGGGAAAAGGTAAGATTGTTGTTGCAGTCTCCCACATACGTTAATTGTAATCTATCTAATTTTTCCTTTTTCTCTGTTATCGTCATCAAATCTCCTAACACTTGGCAGGGGTGTCCTCCATTCGTCAATCCATTGATCACAGGGATGGTTGCATATTCTGCAAGCTTCACTAAATCCTCATGGGAGAAAATTCTAGCCATGACAACATTGACATACCGAGAAATGACTTTTCCTACATCCTCGATGGATTCCTTGCCTTTTCCCCATGGAGATTGGTCTAAAGGGTAATAGATGGTTTCTCCATTCATCTGGAGCATAGCCTGTTCAAAAGACAGCCTTGTTCTGAGAGAAGGAGCTTGAAAAATCAACAGCAATGTTTTATCCGTGCATTCTTCTGAATAACTTTCTGGAGCATCCTTCACTCTTAACCCCATCCGGATCATCTCCAACAGTTCTGCTTTACTGAAGCTCTGGAGAGAAAGAAAATCCTTCTTTGATTCTTTCATCTTCTGTTCCTCAAATGCAATTTTTTCATGATGAGGGATTTCAAGGTCGGGCCTTGTAACTCCTGCAACTGGTACTTGACTCTCGTAGAAGGCTTATTCATCTTGATAAGCTTGGCAAGATTGATGGGATTGCCAACAACAACAGCATCGACTTTGGCTCTGTTGATGGTTTTCTTTAATTCCGCCATTTGCTTTCGGGTGTACCCCATGGCAGGCAGAATTGGACCTAAATGGGGGAATTTTTTATAGGTTTCTTTAATACTGCCAACAGCATACTTCCTTGGGTCAATAACTTTCGCTCTGTACCGTTTTGCAGCCAAGTACCCTGCTCCAATCGGCATGCCTCCATGCGTTAAGGTAGGGC
>JACOVN010000128.1 GCA_016177315.1 Candidatus Woesearchaeota archaeon | reverse complement strand
GAACAGTACCTGGACCATTCCTAAGAGTCAGGGAAGGGGATACCGTGGAATTGACGTTAACCAATCACAACTCCAGCATCCACAATCATTCCATCGATCTCCATGCTGTCACAGGGCCTGGAGGAGGGGCTGTCTTGACGCATGTCGAGCCTGGGCAGAGCAAAACCATGAAATTCAAGGCTTTGAATCCTGGTTTGTATGTGTACCACTGCGCAACACCCAATGTTCCCATGCACATGGCCAATGGCATGTATGGCTTGATTCTTGTAGAGCCGAAAGAAGGAATGCCAAGAGTAGACAAGGAGTTTTATGTTATGCAGGGAGAGCTCTACACAGAAGGAGTAATGGGAGAGAAAGGACTACAGGAGTTCTCTGTAGGGAAAATGTTGGAGGAAAAGCCAGAGTATGTGCTGTTTAACGGAAGGGTACATGCATTAGTGGATTATCCGCTCACCGCAAATGTCGGGGAAAAGATAAGAGTATATGTTGGTAATGGGGGTGTTTCAAAAATATCTTCCTTCCACGTCATTGGAGAAATTTTTGATACAGTATATCCGGAAGCCTCTACCTCGACCATAAAAAATGTGCAGACAACAGCCATCCCAGCAGGAGGCGCATCCATCGCAGAGTTCCAGCTCGAGGTGCCTGGCAAGTATGTGTTGGTAGATCATGCTTTAGCAAGGCTGGATAGGGGAGCATGGGGATTACTACAAGTGGAAGGCTCTGAAAATCCTGAGATTTATGCAAAAGTAGAATAATGGAACAAGGGATAATGCATACTAAGTAATGTAAAAAGGGAAAAAGAGGCCATGAAAGAGCACCGAGAGCATCACCGGAAGAGATTCCTTCACTCCAAAAAGAAACTGACCTTAAGGAGAGACCTCAACCTCTTCCAGGCAACTGCCTGTGGTGTGGGCATTATCCTTGGAGCTGGCATTTATGTTCTGATTGGCATGGCAGCAGGAACTGCTGGCAATGCTGTCTGGCTTTCCTTCCTCCTCTCTGCCTTAGCAGCGGTTTTTACTGGCATCAGCTATGCAGAGCTAAGCTCTATCTTTCCTTCTGATGCTGGAGAGTATGTCTATGCCGAACATGCCTTTGGAAGAGCCATTGCCTTTTTCGTTGGCTATCTTGCAGTGCTAGCACAGATCATTACTGGCGCAGCTGTTGCTCTGGGCTTTGCAGGCTATTTCTCAAAATTATTTGGAACCAATAGTATACTGCTCATTGCTCTGCTTGCTACTTTTTTCTTTAGCTTCATCAATTTTCATGGCATCAAGGATTCCAAATGGATGAACGTTATTTTTACTATTCTGGAAACCGTCGGCCTTTTTATTATCATCTTCATCGCCTTGCCCTATTTTGGAAAAGTTAATTATATGGAAATGGCGCAGGGCTTTTCTGGAGTATTCCATGCTGCTGCTTTGGTATTCTTTGCCTACATCGGCTTTGAGAGTGTCGTTAAATTATCTGAGGAAACGAAGAATCCTACCAAGACTATTCCACGGGCACTCTTGCTTTCCATTGCCATTTCCACCTTGCTCTATATTCTGGTTGCCATGGCTGCCGTAAGCGTGGTTGGCTGGGAAACATTAGGAAAATCTGCTGCGCCATTAGCAGATGTTGCTGCTGCTATTCTCGGGAGCAATGCTTTCGTTCTCTTGGCAGTCATTGCGCTTTTCTCTACCGGCAATACCATCCTCATGTCGCTGGTTGCTGCTTCCAGGACATTGTATGGCATGTCCCACGAATATAAATTATTGAAGCCCTTTACCTGGGTTCACGTAAGCAGGAGAACACCCTATATTGCTGTCTTTGCCTCCATGCTCTTAACCTTCCTCTTCATTCTGCCGAGGAAGATTGATTTAGTGGCAGAGTTCAGCAACTTTGGAATATTCCTTTCTTTTGTTATTGTGAATCTTGCCTTGATCGTATTGCGGTACAAATTGCCTAAGGTAAAGCGGCCCTTTAAAGCCCCCTTGAACATCGGGAGATTTGCCGTGCTTCCATTCTTGGGTATTCTCGCAGTTCTTTTCCTTGCCATAAATCTCCAGCCCAAAGTCATTCTGGGAGGAATAGCATATTCTATCCTTGGGTTCGTACTTTATGCTGTCGTGAGAAGGTTTGGAGAGGTAAAGGGGAAAGCAAAAACATTATAAATGCTTGTTCTCCAATCCACCGAATACGGCTGAGCACAATGGGGATTTTAGAGAGAAATGCTCTAAGACCATAACAGTAGCTCAACCTGGGAGAGCACTTGCATGAACAATGCAGCTCAGACGGCTGAAGTGAGCCAGGAGCTCCCCGGAACCGTGGAATCGGAGAGGAACCTCTCCGGTATGGAATGTCGGGAGTTCAAAAAGGGCTTGACCCTGGAAAATCTCCCCTGCCCCATAAAATTTTTAAAAAAGTTTAATCAAAATGATCGTGGTACTTTCGCTTCGCTCCAGTACCACAATGCGATATCATTTTATTATTTACCATGACACAAGATTTTATTCATTGTTTTCTCTCTAAAACCCCCCAATCGTCCCCAGAATGCTGGCTGCAATGATGTTGAACAGCATAATCACTACCATGGCAATGAGTACATAAATGAAGCTGCTCTTGAGGGTATTCACTCCCAATAAGAATCGCTCATTCAGTTTATCCTCTCCATTCTCAATGCCATTCACCAAAATGGTCATAATATAGACAATCTGCACCACATAAATTCCAACCACAATCTGGAAGAAATAGGCAGGGATACCATCACTAAATAAAGAAGTGACATCTGCTAGGCCTGCTCCTGCTTGCGGACTTTCCAACCTCGCTAATTGACCGCTCAGCTTTCCAAGAATAGTGGTGATCATGGAAGTTAGGCCAATCACGATGCCTGCTATGGCAGGTGTCAAGAACTTGATCTGGCTCTGCAAAGAAGAAATGATGTCCGACATCAAATCTTTTAATCGCTCGTCTACCCGATGGATTTCCTTGATGTATCGGGAAACATTCAGCAAGGCCTGAGCAGCAATCCTCGGTCCTTTCTTGGCGCTCTCCACTAACACTTTCATCGAGCTATCAATAACCGGAGAGGGGTAATAGACAATGGCTCCATGCTGGGGATCAAAGATAGCTTGTTCGACACTCATGCCGAGCCTCGAAATATTGGAGGAAACAATGTTGAAGAAATTCCCTGACATGGTGCCTTCCATCACCTCTGCAACCCTGCCAAAGGCAATTTCTGCTGGCAAGCCATCTCCAAGCCTGTTGCCTAATTGGAACAATGCAGAGGCAAATTCCTGTTCTAGCTGTTTTGCCCTTGCCCTGATCTTAATGACATTCTGGGATTTCAGCTTGCAATACAATCCAATCCCGGCCGCTGCACCTAAGATTACCAGCAGGCTGAAGAGTGTTGCACCTAAACCATAAGGTCCCAGAATCGTTCCCACATTCCCCTCACCAGGCGGACAGCCTTTCGATTCCTTGTACTCTAAGAAGTAATAGCTAGCATCCTGATCTGTGTAGGAGTAAATCGTCTTCACATCATTCTCCGTGGTAAGGATCATGTCCCAGCCTGGATTGAACCAATGGAGCAGGATGGGGAGGAAACCGAACAGCACCAAGGAGCAGCCAACGAAGAGTGCAATGAACAATGGCTTGACTTTGATCTCTGCTTTTCCAAGATGGATGATAAAATTCCGGTACTTCTTCAATTCCGGATTTTGCTCAGCAATGTCCGTATCTCCATATCCTGTTGGTCGCTTCGAGAGAATGCTCTTTCCGAGATAGTACAAGCCAACGGGCAAGGCGATGTTGTAGAGGGCAGCCAAATGGTACCATTGCACGCCGCACATGAAGCTCACGACCAAGGGAAGTATGACTAAGCCGAGGATGGGGAGGATAATGCCCAGCATGTGCAACATGGTAATAGGGCCCTTCAAGTTCTGGGCATAGTGGAGCATTTTCTCATAGGTCTCCTCCAGAATCACGTTCAGGGATTTGTCCAATAGGCCAATTCTGCTCTCTTCAGAAGGCTCATACAGAGAACTTTCAATGAGGTGCATTGCTTCGATGAATTCCAGATTCCACCTCCTCCACGTGTTGAGGTACATATCCAAACTTTCCTTAATAGTATCATACCTTCCTGTCTCGACATTCCACAGCACCTTTTTCAGATCCAGGCTTAGCGGGGGAGTTAAATGCGTGGAGGCAAATTCCACTGCCCGCTCTAAATTGGAGGTATGCCGCATATACGTTACCAAATAGAAAATGCACAATACCATCTGGTTGGATGCCTTCATTCTCCAGCCATTCGCAATGAAGAAAGGAAGCTTGGCTAGCGGAAGAATCAGGGATAAACCGATGATGAGGAAGAAGGCCAGGAAGAAATTGGACTGGAGCAGGAAGAAGCTGACCAAGCTTCCCAGGACCATGAACAGGACAGGGAAGATAATGGCAAAGCTTACTGCGCCTGCAGGAGTGATTTCGAGGTGGCTGATATCGATGGCTTCCTCGTAGCCAGCAGTTTTCTTCTGGTCGGGTGTTATCCGGAGAATCCGTTCAGCCAGGCTGCAACCCTTTTCATACCAATTCAGTCGCTTTGGTAGATACGCAGACTTGAACTGCTGGTACTCGATAGAGGGAATGGGCTTCAACTCGATTTCTGTTGCAATAGGAGAAGTCGTCTCCAGCTCCTCCTTCAGCTTCTCCTTGTAGCGCTGCATCAAATCCTCTATCTCTCTCTTCCTGGCTGTTGCAGGCGTTTCCTCGACCTGCCCTTCCTCTCCTTTTTTCTTTTTCTTAAACAGTGCCATGTTCGGAATATAATACTACGAATTTATTGTTCTCTTGTTCCTGTTCTGCAATTCGGAATATGATATCAAGAATCATGCCTTCATCACCTCGATGGTATGGTATTGCACCTTATGCTTCCGGAAAATGCCCCTCAGCACATTGGCGTATGCAGCAGGAATCAGGACAGCTCCTTTTCCAAGGCTTGTGCCTTTCCGCTCCTCCACGACACCCTGCTGCTCGCTCTGGTAGCGCTTCCCCTTTACCATCTTTTCTGTCCTGTAGCCATAGAGAATCCGCTTGAGAATCATCTTCTCCTCCTGACGGAGATTCACCAAGGTGAACGAGAAAATGGTATATCTGCCTTTCGCGAGCATCCTGCGCCTTTCCTACCCTAAGGTTTTCTGTATATGATATAACGAAAAGACGCATTTATAAAGATTACGGAGCATGCATAAGGAAAAGAGTCATGTCGGGCTTCGCTTCTTCACTTCCCTCTTCAGCCACTCCTCCCACTCAAAGAAAATCCGCTTGGGATCTAAATACCCCACTTCTTGGCTGACCTTATCAGAAAGCAAGTGGAAGATATCGTTGCACTGCATGGTGAAGGGGGCTTCCAGCAGTTCCATATTGTTCACTTTATTGGCATACTCCATCTGCGTTTGCTTGATTCTTGCCCGTAATTCTATATTCTGCCACATCGCGTCCCAGTTGCCAGCAAATTCCTTTACATTGGCTGCAATGGCCTTGAGAACTTCACTCTCCCCATGGATCAGGTCTGGGCTTGCGAGCAGATCATCCTGAGCTGCATCGTACTTCATCAAATCCACGAAGCCTCCTTCCACGAGGGGGTCGTCCACCCAGTGCTTCCTCACTTCGGTTATCTGCGTAATCCTCCTATTCTTATGAATGCCATCCGCTGCGCGAATGGGGTTAGCGACAATAACCACATCCGTTGCCTTGAAACTCGTTTTTGGCACTCCAATGTCATTCACCACTCTATCAAAGACCCCATAGGGAGAGTCGCCATGAATGGTTCCTGCAACGACATTGGCTGCTGCACCTACTCGCATTGCCTCGTACAGAGATTTTGCCTCTGTGCTCCTTACCTCGCCAATGATTAAGGCGGAATCTCCCAATCGTAAGGTGGAACGAATGCCATCCGAGGCGGAGACTTCGGAAGAGCCTTTCACTAAGGCAGAAGCGACTTTCATGCTCTGGATGTTATAGCCCAAATCCCGCAGGGCGCTGACAGGCAATTCCAAGGTATCCTCAATGGTAATCATCCTGTACCTCCGCATAATCTCCACTAAAATGCTCGACAAAAAGGAGGTTTTTCCGCTGCTTCTCGTTCCGGCAATCAACACCGTTCTCGTTCCGTCCACCAGGAAAGAGATAATGCCTGCAGCCAAGGAATTAAGCATTTTGTACTTCATGAAGAGGGGGAGTGTCCATGGCCTGTCCCTGTGCCTCCGGAAGGAAAATGCCAAACCAGAAGGACTCAGGGGAGGGGCAATGACGGCAATTCTTGAATTTGCGCCAGGCAGTTCCAATTCTGTATCCAAAATAGGGTTGGCTTCGTCCAAGGGCCTGCCAGAAATCATCCTCAGCTTGGTTGCCCATGATTCTGCCTCGCCCCGCATGGGAATGATGTTTGTCTTGCAATCGAAGAAATCCCCGTGCACCACAAAGAGAGGCACTCTTCCCAGGGGACTGTTCACGGAAATATCCTGAATCTTCTCGTCTTGCAATAAAACCTCAATCAACCCAAAACCAACAGTATATCGAACCAGAATTTTTGCCAGTTCCACAATCTCCTTGCTCTTGAACTGCAAATTCCGGTAGTTGGTAAGTTCCTCAATCAAATCATGACCAACATTGTAGAATACTTCCCTCATTCTCTTGGGATTGACAAATTCCTCCCTGGTTGGCTTATGCTCTGCCATAATCCTCCTTGCCATGTCGAGGATTTCATACTGATCTTCCGACAATTTGAATTCCGGTGGCATGATGTGGTAGAGATAAAAGACATCATCCGGGAATTTGAACACGGTCACTTCTGTATTCTCCCCGGTAGTGTAGTTGTCAATTTCCTCTCCTTCCGGCGGGTAGTTGGCCATCAATTTCGTGAACATGAAGTCAGGCTTGATAATGGGGTGGAAAATTTCCCGATAGACATCCCGGTTTCCAACCTTGTACCCCGGCAGGTGGGGCATGGCAATTTGGATTAATTTGGTTTTCTCCAGGGACTGGAGTAAGTATTCCAGCAGAGAGAGGTAATGCTTAACGCAGTTTTCGTATTGGGGCTCTGCTAATTTCTGCAATCGAATTCTCTCTGCCCTTTGGATTCTCTTGAGCTCCACATACGCTCCCAAGGGGTCTCCTTTCAAGAACCGGAAGATGATGCTTTGCAATTCCATGTACCAAGCATTACAGTACTTCTCACACTTCCCCCCTTGACTTAGAGCCTGATAGCTGAAAAGGTCTTTCTGTTTCAAGAGTCGGTTGTACAGTTCAGCAATCTCCCGCAACAGTTTGGTTTGGTCGTAATCGTACTCATAATCTCGCTTCTGGTAGAAGACAATCTTCGTGGCATTCCTAATCTCTGCCAATTGTTCCACAGTCTTTCCCATGATGAGGGGAGAATCCTCAATAGAAGGGGGGATGGTAGAGTGCTCTGCGTTAACGTGGAGGATAACCTCATCTCCTTCCCTTACCACCTCTATGTCAAATACCCCTTTTTTCCCATTCATCGTTTCTCTGGCATAAATATTTTTACCTGAGGGACAAAATATTTCCGAAAATGGATTTAGCCCATTTTCGATAAAAAGATTAATAAATAGG
>JACOVN010000127.1 GCA_016177315.1 Candidatus Woesearchaeota archaeon | reverse complement strand
CGGCCGAATCTGCAGCGAGCCTTGATGCCTAGAATGCTTGCAGTGGTAGTTCTATTTCTCCTTGCGTATGCATTCTATCTCCTTGCTGTATGGCAGTTCAAGCCAGAAATTTCCTTATTCTACCATCTCACGCTTCTCATACTCTTTTTAGTATTTTATGTTGTTATTGGCATCTACCTCTATGCCCAGCTCTCTGCTATCCATTATTTCTTCTACAAAGACGGAGTAGAAATGGTTGGCAAAAAGCATATATTCTTTGGCTATGAAAAAGTCACGGGCATTGCCGCGAAAAAGAATATCTGGGATCATTATTTCCAGACCATGCGAATTCAGCTGAGCCCAGAATTCTCTGTCCCTTTTGTGGAGGAATCCAACCAATTTTATTTCTCCCTTCAGAAGCTCATCCAGCAACAGAAGCAGAGGCATGTTCCGCATAAGGTGCATACGAGGAAGATGCGGTGAGGACTACAACACAACAGTAAATAGTCATTAACACCCCCTTCTTATCATGGAGGTTATTTTTACCATCCATGCAAAAGAGAGGCTGCAGAGAAGGCATATCCTGGAAGAGGAAGCTTTGGATGCCATCAAGCATCCGGACAGGACAATAAAGCGGCATGGTCTATATTACATTCAAAAGAAACTGCAAAGAGGCACTATTGAGGTTTGTTGTGAGAAAGGAGAAAGATATATAAAGGTTGTAAGCGTTTACTGGCTTTAACATGGAAATCACTTACGATAAGGAAGCGGATGCAGTATATATAGAATTTCGCAAAGGGGAATTTGCGAAGAACAGGAAGATTGATGATCTTACTATCCTTGATCTCGATAAGAATGGAAATATTCTTGGCATTGAATTACTCCGGGCAAGCAAACGAATTCCCCGCGAATCTCTTTCTGAAGTGCATGTGAAGAATTTGTTGGTCGTCGCTGAATAGGTTTTTGTTATTTTTCACTTCTCCCCTTCATACACCGCCTGGATCATCTGCAATGACCATCCGGCCTTCTCCAGCTCATTCGCGATCTTTGGATAGGAAATGCCTTTTGTCCGCTGCCGGAGAAAATAGTTCTGCAGCATCTCATATCTGGGATTGTGCTTGAAGTGCTGGAGGTATTCCTTCGCAAAGGGATTGATAAACTTCATTGGCCTGAGTTCTCGCAGCACTTCACCTGGAAGAATTTCCTCTGTATGGAGGATGGGATGAATGGTGTGCTTGGCCATCATCAGCAATTTCGCAAACCGGTAGGAAAGATGGTGCTGTTTCATGAACCGCCCCATCTGCTCCACATCTCGCTGCTTCAGTTTCTTGTTTAGTAATTTCAGATTCTTATACTGCTCATGGAACATTGCAAAGTCTTCCTCATCCACAAGGAGTTTCCGATATCGCTGTATCTTCCTGTCCTGCACCAGCAGCAGCAACAGGTCACGGTCTGCAATTCTCGTTCGGATGAACGGATACAAAAGGATGCCTGTGCCAATGTTCTGCAACAGATTCCATAGAACCCCTTCATGGGCTAGTATAGAATATCCCAGCAGGAAGAGCAAGGGCAATGCAACAATCAATGGCACCCACCAGGGAATGCCGGGCTCTTTCGGCTCTTCTTCTGCAGGCTTCTCTTCCTCTGTTTCTGGAGCAACCACTCCTTCTGCCAGTTGGCTTGACCCAGGAACAACAGCCATGTCCGGCGCCTTTTTCTTCGACTTTCCACCGGCATATCCTCCACGAACCTTTTTACCACTTCCTGTTTCTTCAGTATCCTCTTGCGTCTCTTGTTCTGTTCTATCGTCTCCTTCTTCATCCTCGTCTTCCTCATCTCCATCTTTCGGCGCCCCAATACAGCCATCGGTATTGAACAGGCACTCTGCCTTGCATGCCAAATCCCCTCCATCAAACTCCAAGATCCGACAATTTTTGCCATTCAGATTTCCTCCGTCACATTCTTCGCCAGGATCGATGATATTGTTCCCGCAGCGATTTGGACAAGAACTATCTTCTGTATCGTCCTCTGGGTTTATACATCCACAGTCTGCAGGATAATCTGCCTTTCCATCGCCATCGTTATCTTGCCCATCAGCACAATCTGCAACAACGGTGAGGTGGATCTCCCCCATATTCGGGGGAAGATGGCCGGCTTTCCCAGAAAGCGTGTCAGGAAAGATATACTGGAGGATGGCGAAGCTACCAAGGAAAAAGAACAGAATCACCAGGGATAGGGGGAAGAGCCAATCCTTCTCCTGCATCCCTTTAGCCCCTTTTGGTTGCATGATGGGAAAAAGGTTTTGTCTTTATTTAAAGATTGCTACCTCACCACCCCATTCATCATCAAAAATAATCCTTCCCAACCTCACCATATTACTCCCTTCCTCTATCGCAATTTTGTAGTCATTGCTCATCCCCATGGAAAGGTATTGCAATTTTAAAATATCGTTGAGCTCTTTCATTTTCCTGAAGTAAGGTCTGGTTTGGTCTGCAGGAATTTCCGGAGCAATGCACATCAAGCCGATTATAGAAATGTTCGGCAGTTTTTTTATTGTTTGGTACAATTCCATTACTCTTTCTGGTACAACTCCATGCTTCGTTTTCTCCTTCCCAATGTTTACTTGGATCATGATGAGCATCTTCTTTCCAATTTTTGCTGCTGCCTCATTTACCTTCTCTGCAATCTTCTCTGAATCAATGCTCTGGATCATATCAAAAAGCTCCACGGCCTTCTTCGCCTTGTTGCTCTGCAGATGGCCGATGAAGTGCTTGGTGAGGCCCTGTTGCTGTAATGCAGGGAATTTTTTTGCTGCTTCCTGGATAGTATTTTCTCCGATATGGGTGATACCTACCGCAATTACCTGCTTTATCTCCTCTACACTCCTTCCTTTTGTTGCTGCCATAAGAACGACGTGTTTAGGAATATTTGCCTGAAGGACATTTTCCCGAATGGAGGAGGCCATGCTAACCTGGAAAAATGCATAACATTTAAATATTCCTAATCCCAGAAAGCCTTGAAAAGAGGTAAATGTCATGGCAAACGAACAGCGCAATGCTTTATTGGTTGTTCTCTTCGTAGCTTTAGTTGCGATCTTTAGCTTTTTAATTCTGCAACCTGCCCCTGTCCAGGAGGATTTTACAGAGGAAGATTTTGCCATTCTCTCAGAGGCGCTAGCTGTTAATATTGCTGGCCAGGCCTTTGCGTTACCCAGCGGTATACAGCAAGCCATCAAGTATCCTCAAAGAACTATCAAAGCTATCAAGCAATGGCCTCCTCAGAGGCAGCAATGGCTCTTGCGGCTTATTGCTGAATTCTTCCGGATGCCTCCAAGCAAACAACAAGTTATCATGAAGGATGCTGGTTTGACAACCGCTGCCCAACAACAAGCCTTTATCAGCCTTTTGAAGCAGATCCAGCAGGCTTTGACAGTTCCAAGCACACCTACGTCAACGCAGCAACCTCCAGCTGATTGTACTTCATGGTTTGATGGATGTAATACGTGCGAAGTTGTTAATGGACAGATTAGAGTTTGCACAAAAAAAGCCTGTACAATATATGAAAAGCCAAAATGCTTAGTATATTCAACGCAACCTTCTGGCACGGCCAGTAAAAGTGGTGTGGCAGTAACCGGAAGTGGTATACCCTCTCCACAGCCTACTATCATAATCACACCAACCGGAGATGGCTACTGCGGACCAGGAGAAACGGTAAGCAGCAAGGACTGCTTCTGCCTTCCAGGAACAGGCAGCTTAGGCATTGGAGAGTTCTGCGGCTTTGGGCAAACCGTGCACGGCTGTAGCGTAGGTGTATGCAGCCAGCCGATGGCTGTAGATAGGCCAGCTACGACAAAATGCGGAGATAATTACTGTGCCCCAAGCTTGGGAGAAACCTTGGATACCTGTCCTCAGGATTGCTCTGTCAGCTGCTCTCCAAAACAATCTGCCACGGTTTTCTGCGATTCCCTCTTGAAATCCCGGTACTATGCTACTGGAGGGGAAAGCAGCAACTCGGGCATTATCGGCCCAGCTCCGACTGGAGGAACGCATGTTGCTGCAAAGATCGGCTGGGTCTGGATACCGCATTACATCAGCCTCTTGCTCAAAGGCCCTCCTTACCAGAGCGTGGTGAAGAGAAATAGTAAGTATTATTTCAAGCATGCACCAAGCGTAGAAATCCCTCTTGCCTGTGTCGACAGAGAGTTTAACAACGTGCTCATGATTAAGCGTTCTGAGATCGGCGCTGTGAGCAGCCCGAACCTTGCTGCAGGAACAGTAACATTGACGCACAAGGAAATGTGTGACATTCGCTCTGCCTTGGCAAGAACAGCCCAGGAGGAATTCCTGAGGTACAAAGTCCTGCCTTGCGAAAAAATCATCAATCTCTTAGATCCAAGCACCATGCAAACCAATGCTCCCTCAAGCTGCGGAGATTTATGGTGCAATGTCAATGGTGGAGAAAACTTGGATAACTGCCTTGCGGACTGCATGCCAGTAGATCCGAAGTACAGCCTCGGCAGCATGGATACGGATTATGCTGTCGTGTTGCAATCTGTCTGTGGAAATGGGGTGTGCAATTACGGCACTGGAGAAACCTCGCAAAATTGCCCGAAGGACTGCGATGCCTGCAATATGAACAATGTATGCGATGCGACGAGGGACGTGAGGGTACAATATGGATTGACAGCAGCCTTCACCGAAGGGGCAGACTGCCAGGATTGCATTGCTCCGCACAATGCAAAGATGAAAGAATTGGTAAGCTACTGCACCAGCCTGAAGGGAAGCAGGTTCACACGCTATCAGAGGATTGGAAGACTTATCGAGCAGCCTGATATGTGGGGTAGGTTACTCTTTTCTACCACTGACGGAACCTATGCAATGCGTGTCGGAGATACCGCAACGGCGAGCAATGGCTATACCATCAAGATAGTAAGTATGGGATGGTCATATTATGATGGTACACCTCAAAGAGCAAGTATCGATTTGAGTATTCACCCTGGTGATGCTAGTTACACTTTATGGGAAGGGGAAAGCAGAGAATTTTCTGCTTCTGTTGGAGGTCCAAAGGTTTTGAGGGTAAAGATAAATTCGGTGGATAAGTCTGGACCACCTTCTACTCGATACCCTTCAACCGCTTCGGTAGCCCTTGCTTCGATCTAGAAAAATTTTATCCCCGTAACAGCTGCATGAATCTTATTCTTTTCTCTACCAATTCTTTTGTTCCAATATCCCTTCGATGGAACACTCTCCCTTTCACTTGGGATGCGGCAAACTCTGCTGCTTTTTCTGCCTCCTCTAAACTCTCTGCAATGCCGGTAAAGGCCATTGCTCTGCTCCCAGTCATGTACAATCCGTCCTCTCGCTCATCCACAGCAGCAAAATAAGCTTTGACATTCTGCGGCACTAGTCCCAAAGCAATTTTCTCATTCTTTGTTGGATTGTCTGGGTAGCCTTCTGGCACGACATACTTGCAGACCGTAGCTTTGTTCGCAAAGGTAATCTTTGTTTTTATCTCCTTCAATGTTCCATTGCAAATGGCTTGCACAATTTCAAAGAAATCTGTTTCTAAAATCGGAAGGGCATTCATGGTCTCTGGATCCCCAAACCTGGCGTTGTACTCCACTATCTTCACTCCATTTTTCGTTGCCATGAAGCCTCCATAGAGAATACCTTTGTACTGTTGCCCTGTTTCTTTTTCTATTGTAGCAATGGTTTTCTTATTGTAGCCATGAGCCTTCTCCATTTCTTCTTCTGTGAGAAAGGGAAGGAGGTGATCTTCGCAAGAGTAGGAGCCCATTCCTCCTGTATT
>JACOVN010000132.1 GCA_016177315.1 Candidatus Woesearchaeota archaeon | reverse complement strand
GGCTCGACATGCGTCAAGACAGCCCCTCCTCCAGGCCCTGTGACAGCATGGAGATCAATGGAATGGTTATGAATGCTAGAGTTATGATTGGTTAAGGCTAATTCTATCGTATCCCCTTCCCTGACTCTTAGGAATGGTCCAGGTACTGTTCCATCAAAGGTCCAGTACAGGTACCGAATGCCGGGCGCGAGAGGAGCAAGAACTTCCTTTGCTGTAAGGGAAATTTTCACAGTCTCTGGCACATCCCGCTGCACAGCAAGAGGAACATCTGCAGGATTTCGAGCAATATCTTGGGCATGTTCAAATCTTGCCAAATCAACGCCATGGGCAGCTGCACTATGCGCATGAGGGCTTTCTCCTGGGCCAAAAGTTACAGGAATTTCTTCATGCTCGTGTTCTCCCTCTCCTGCTGCATGCTCCTGCATCTCTTCCATATGCTCTTCATGCATTTGCTCCAATTCTGCATTCTGGCAGCTAGAAAGGAGAAAAGCCGTGAGAGCAACAAAAATAGAAATGATAATCTTTCTCATCCAAACTTGCCTCTTTAGCATCCTAGTTCACCTTCTATTGAACATCCGTTATAAAAATCTTCTCCTTTCCATGTTCCTGGTTCTTTTCCTCTTGCAAGGTATTGTTCCGCTCTTGTTGCATTCCACTCATGCTCATGGTTCCAGAGATTCCAGAAATATCTCCATTCATTCCAGCCAATGCCAAGGTGCTTTACGTATATTCCCTGCTCAGCCAACAATTTGCCAATTTTCCTGCCTGTCATGCACGGTACACTATAGCAGTACACGATAATCTCCTTATCCTTTGGCAGCGAAGAGAATGCCTGGACGATTCTCTCTACCTCTCCATACGCCGATGTATCCGGATCTTTGTATGCTGGAATGTTGATTGCTCCAACAATATGCTCTTGCTCATATTCCTGATGGCTTCGGAGATCGACTAGGATGAAATTGGTCTCTCCTTTCTGAATGGCCTTCCGGATGCTGTGGGGGCTGACATATACAGCATTCTCGGTTGCATAGAAGTCTGTTATGCGCTCCTCTCTTGTTGGGGTGTCCAGCTTTACAACAATGAAAGCAACAATTCCGCCTGCTAGAGCTCCAAATATCACCGAGAGCAGAAGCATGATTTTCCACTTACACTGCAGTTGTTTCTGGTTCATTGCCCGACCTATGCAAATTCTTTCATTCTCCTCTGTATTATGCATCATTCTATACAAATGGAGAATCAAAAAGCATCATGCCTTTCTACCGTCTTTCTGTTTCTCTTCTTCTCCTTCTTGCCATTGTTTCACCTCCAATACGTTTATATCTTTCAAGAGCAGCAAAACCTTATCATTCCTTGCAACAATCGATGATTTTCTTCACAATCACGGAAATTTTCTGCATCATGCCTTTACTAGCTTCTTCGCTTTTCCCAACATCTTCCTTTACTTTCTCTATTTCTACCATTCCCAGATTGATAGCAAAGAACAGTGAATAAAGGTGGAAGGAGGACTGGAAAAGGGATAACGCATCTTCCTTCCCCTCGGAAAGCTCTTTTGTTCCAACTTCCATGAGCCGCATGCTGGCAGCAAGGAGATGCTTGCTGATGCACCACTCCTCCCCTTTCGGATTTTTGACAATACGTTTCAGCAATTTGATGCGCAACTGCCGAACTGCCTGGAGCATAGGGAAGTATTGCTTATTCCCTGTCTTCATGGCACTGAAATACAGATGCTCTTCCAAGCTAATCAAATTCATCAAGGCTATGCTTAAATCTTCATCCTTCGAAAGGTCAAACTCCTTTCCTTTCATTTTCTCCATCCATTGCTCTAGCTCTTTCATCCGACCACCCAATAGACTAATCCGCTTGTAGCGAGCAAGGCAGCTATCGTCAAGGCAATGCCCTGGAAGGGGAATAGCACCCTGCCGTTTACCTTCTTGATGTGAAGGTGATACCAGTATGCGAGCAGGGTCGCAATGCCTCCTGCTATTCCCCCCATGAGGAACTTGTTGAGCCACAAAACTCTGCCAACGATCAAATTGGCAGGAACGAAGATGCTATCCGGAAATGCACCCACTATAGGAACAATGGTAAGGAGGAACGAGAGAAATACCAGTAGCGGAAGCTGAAATGGAATATAGGCTTTCAGCTTTTTTCCTGCCCATAAGCCCGTGGAAATGCCGAAGGCCCCTACAAATACACCAATGATGCCTGGCCCTAAGCCATAATAATTTACTGTGACTGCTCCGGCTGCTACTGCTCCTGTGCAGAGCGGGCAATGCGCCAAAACCTTCGGAATGCTTAAAGTAAGGACTATACTGCTAATCCATGCTAGCTTGCCTTTCATATGCTCACCTTCACTTTCATTTCTGCTGCCAGTTGTAGAGCCAGGCAAAGATCATGCCAATGAGCCACATTCCAATCAGGGTTATGATCAGGCCCATGATGGTCTGCCCAAAGGAGATGGAAGCTCTGGCAATCGGTGCAATGTCGATGCCATGGAACAGGCTGTTGAAGAACGGCACATAGACCTCTTTGCCTGCGAGTACAATAAACAGCACACAGGCAATATACAGCAAGCCAGCGGTGCCAGCTGCTGCCAAGCCTATTCTATTGGGGTTTAGGGTATGTTCCATGGTTCTCCCTCCATTTGATTAACAAGATTAACAACCGCCAACCATTTGGTCGTTTAATGGCGCACTTCTCGCAACCTGCTCTGGGTGCATTCTGGCCATCATCTCAGCATTGGTTTCTCCTGCTTGGCTTCCAGATTTTTGCTGGATGCCAAAACCGGCGTTCCAGCTAGAGAGCTGGAATGTCTGGAATAATGCCAGTACTAACAGCAGCACCGCGATCCAGAGCGCTGCTTTCTCTGCCTTGCTTTTGGTTTCCTTTTCCATTTTAGCATCCTCCCACCATCCCTCCTCCTGCAGCAGCGGCAGCACCTTGCTCAATGCCCCTGTACTTGTTGGAGGCGAGATTGATGTAATTCAATTCTAAACCTTTTCCCTGCAATGCCTGGGCTTTCTGGGTTAGTTTTCCTGGGAAGAAGAGGGTCTTCCATTTGCCCAGCTCTTCTAAAATTTCATCATCCGTAAATTCTGTTGGATGATACTTAATGAGATACTTTGCCAAGCCTCGCATCGCAAAGCTATGCGCACAGCCGCAAGCAGCCTCTCCATTGGGGAAAATAATGGATTCTGCTCCGCAGCAATACTCACAGCTGATTTGAGAGGTAATCTTGATATACCTTTCTTTATCCGCTCCTTCCAAGGTTATTTGCTGGTCAAAAACTGCTAGTTTCCTGATAGCAGCGTCTGCCAGCTTTAGATTGGCAGGATTAACCATATCATACGCAATGCCGAGCTCGTTGCCATAGATTTCCGGAATGCCTTTGGGGATAACATCTAAACCTAAAGAGCTTTCCCCTCCCTTCTGCACGCTATTGGTTAGACTGTTTGCTGGGATCTTCTTCATTGCATTCAGCTGGAAGCTGTTGTATGCCAACAGCACTAGTGCAGCAATGAGCAATCCCAAGATCCACTTTGTTGTTCTGTCGTCCATGGTAAAACCTCCTTGTCTATCATCAATGAACCGTCAGAAAAAGAAACGTCTTAATAAAGTGCCTATGAAACTAGTTTCGATACCAAGGAGAATTCATTGCAGAACGATAATGTTGGTCATCCCCCTTCGCTTTCGCTCCAGAATGCCGTCCATCTCCATCTTATCCAGAATTCTTGTTATTTTAACCTTGGTAAGGCCAGTCTCCTTAATCAAATCGCTTTGATACATCGAGCCCCCTTTTGCCTTGATTTTCTCATAAATGCTTTTTTCCTCTGCATTTAATTTTTCAAGATTAATCTCCTTAAATTCCTTCTTCACTATCCCGCTGGCCTTAGACAAGAAAATGAGGTACAGGCCTGTTCCAAGGAGAAGGAAAGAAAAGCCAAAGGCCGTTGTCAAGAGCCAGGAAGTATCCCCGCTATGGCCAGGGCATTCTTCCCCTCTGGCTTTATATTCTGCATGATACGCCTCGCAGACCAGGACAGCCTGGGCATCCAGTTTCGTTTTCACGAAAGAGAGCGTCAAGAGGAGCAGCAGGGAAAAGACAACCACGGCAATGCCGATGATCTTCAAGTTTGGATTCATGTTCTCCTGCCTGCTTTCAAAGTTTTACAATAACCAGGTTGGTATAGCCAGAGGCCTTCTTCTCCACAATGCCTCGCTGCTCTAATTTTGCCAAGACCCTGGAAACCTTTACCTTGGAAAGTCCGCTTAACACCACTAAATGCTTCTGCTCAATCTCTTTTCTTTCCACGAGGATTTCCATGATCTTCCTCTCCTCTTGGGGGAGGATCTTTAAAATGTTTTCTAACTGCATCTTATTGATTCTGGATTGAAACAGCAATACTAAGGCACTCCCCACTGCTAAAGAGATGAAGGCAATGGCATAGGCGATTAAGGGTAACGGATCGCCAGTTTTCTGGGTGTAATAGCCATTGGCGATGGAGAAAAACACGCCGAGCAAGAAAACTGCTCCAATGGCAATAACCAGCTTTTTCTCGGAGATCTCCATAGGGCTACCCTTTTTCCTGTAGCTGTTTTTTCATCTGCTGGAGCTGCTTTTCTGTGATTTCCCCTTTTGCATACCGCAGCTTAAGGATTTCTAGCGGGGATTGCTTTTTCAGGGAAACATCCTGCTTCGCAAAGAGCCAGTAAATCAAATAGACGATGCCAGCAAGAATGAGCAATCCAACAATGGTGGGGTAGAGGTACATATAAGTAATGTGGTGCCAGTACATATTGCCAGACATAGTGTGCATCATGGTTGTTCTTCCTCCATCAACATGTTGAGAATTTATAAAGTTTGGGGAAGGGAGAAAGAGGCGCTGAACTCCCTCCCCTGCCTGTGTGAATTTAATCCCATCCCATCATCTTTCCGCAATTTTCATGCATTTCCAGCATTTCCGCAGGAGCATTGCCTGCTTTCAGGTATTCCTCCATGGACTCATGCATCTCCCGCATGTCACCCATATCCATGCCTTCCATCATGCCTTGCATGCCCTGCATCATATTTCCCATCCCACCCTTATGGTGAGCGTCATGGTCTATGGTTCCCATCGGCCCTGCTCCTTGGCTCTGGGCATTGGCAATGCCAATAACAAGCACTGCCAGGACAGCTAAGACTGCTATCCAGTATGTTCTGGTTCTGTTTGCCATTGTGTTTCCTCCAGGCATTTATCTCTCTTTGCCTACTTGTAT
>JACOVN010000152.1 GCA_016177315.1 Candidatus Woesearchaeota archaeon | reverse complement strand
CTTGCCAACTACCATGCGAGCCCGTAAAACCACACCCTTGAGGGTGTGGTAGGGCGAGCTTATAAATATTGGCAAGTTTTTGTTATAGTTGGTGAAGCGATGGAGGCTGTGGGAAGGGTGAATATTCAGGAAGGCAGGAAGCTACAGCAAGAAGTGGCTGTTCTCAGGAAAAGGCTGAATGCCCTGAACGCAGAGAAGGAATCCTGGTTCCGGCAGACGAAGCAGCATGAGAAATCCATGAAGGAACTGCAGGAGAAATTTAGGGTGGCAAAGCGGCAAAGGGATGTTCTGACGCAAGAGGTTAAGAAGCTAAAAGAAGAGCGAGGAAAGGTTATCCAAGAAATCCGAGTGAAGATTGCGCAGGTCAAAAAGCTTGAGGGGGAAAAGATAACGCTAAGGAAGGAACAGGATGTACGGTGGAATTCCGGACAGCTCAAGGCACAGATGGACAGATTGGAAATGAAGCTAGAAACAGAAGCCATGCCTTTTGACAAAGAGCAGAAGATTATGAAGGAGATTAAGGAAAAAAAGAAATTGCTTGGAGAGATGAAGGGCATTCTAGAGGGCATAGAGCAGGAGAGGAAAGGGGAGAAGGAGATTAGGGAAGGAAAGAGAAAGGCGTATGCAATTCATGCCAACATTCAGGAAAAGGCAAGACAGAGTCAGGAGCAGCATGAGAAACTCGTGCAGTATGATAAGGAAATGCAAGAAACACAACAGAAGCAAGAGGAAACATACCAGCAGTACAGCAAAGGAAAAAGGGAATTTCAAGAGGTCAATGCACAACTGCAAGAAAAGCTGGCATTGCTGGCAAAGTGGAATATGGTTGCAGAAGAGGAAAGAGAGAAAAGAATCCAGGAGAAGCAGCGGAGGATAGAGAACATCCTGAAGGAGAAAGAGCGTGCAGTGCACGAAAAAATGGCCAGAGGGGAGAAGTTAACCACAGAGGATTTGTTGGCGCTGCAGGGGATGGGAGAATAAGTTTTCTGTAGTTATCGCTTCTGAAACTCACTATACCCGCACTTCCCGCAATGGCTCCTATTCTGGTGTCTTGCCATGAAGACGGAATTCCCGCACTTCGGGCACACCATGTTCCTTCTCTTTACTGATGCACCAGCAGACTCGTAAACCTTATAGAGTTTATTTGGATGCTTCTTGCTGGGTTTCTTCTTTGCCATGGGTATCAAGAAATTACGCCGCTTTTGCCTCTTCCTTGGGCTTCGCTGCTGCAGGCTTTTCCTCTGCCGTTGCCTCTGGCTTCTTTTCCTGCTTGCCGGTATGTCTTTCTATCATGTGCTGCTCTTCCAATGCCTTCAAGGTTTTTTCATCCTGATAAGCATGGCAGACGACTTTAGCAACTCTTTTTCCAAATCTGGAGTAGATGTGCTTAATGATAACTAAATTCTCATTTGTTTTCAATAATGCTGCAACATGCTTGCACAATTCCTTCCTAGAAGGTGTAACATTCTGGAACGTCACCTGGACGTTCACTCTTTTCCTCCCCAGCAAGGGAGTTTCTGTTTCCTTCAGGATTTCCAGCTTCACTTACCTCACCTTAATCACATACTCTCCTTCTCGTTCCAAACCAATTTTCTTCCCAATCCTGGATTTCTCGATATTCGTAATGCACAACCTTCCCTTCCAGTTCAGAACAAACTGGTTGCCCTTGCAAATAGGGCATTCATTTCCTTCTACAAAAATCCTGCACTGCTTGCAAGCCTTCTTCTTGGTCATTTACTTTTTCTCCTCCTTATGCCCCTTTTTTTCTTTCTTGCCTTCTGTTTTCTCTTCCTTTGCTTCCTTCTTTGCAGGACCTTCCTTAAGCCATTCCAACTTCCCTAAGCCATCCTGCCGCATGGTTAAGCCTAATTTTGGATTCACGACATCCTTCAAGCTGACCGCAATAATCCTTGCTCTGCACTTATCTCCAACCTTTAAATTCCTCTTGCTATCTTTTCCTGTCAATACTTTTTCCTTGCTAAAGGAAACAAAATCATCCATGGTTTGCGAGATATGCACCATGCCTTCCATTGGCCCTAGATTGATAAAAGCCCCAAAGTCTGCAATATCCCTGATGTTTCCTAATACCACTTCCTGCAATTCTGGTTTGAAGGTGATAAGCTCGAAGGTGCTGTAAAAGTACGAGGCTCCATCACCTGGAATAATGGTGCCTTCCTTCACCTCATGCAATTCTGCAACATCCACGACAACTCCTAATTCCTTGGAGATATGGCCCTCATAGGCCTTCTTGATTCTCTTGATGACTGCCTCTTTGGTCGGCAAATGGAAGAGATCCGGAGGAACCCGGACGTGGTCTGACAATTTGACTTGGTAAAACATTCATTCCACCAGTTGTAGGTATTTCTTCTGCCTGAGGATAATGCAAGCAATGCCTTTCTCCCTCAGCTTCTGCTTTAAGGCTTTATCCTGGGTCGCTACAACCCAGCTTTTGTCTGCAAAATCGAGCAGAGCCTGGTCGGCCTTTTTATATGTTTCTGTTTTGATGATGCCGAAATGGCACCTTTCCACGAGCTGGAAGGCCAGCTTGGCTACTTGCCTTGCCTTGCCGGATTGCTTTGCTATGATGTTTTCCAGTTCTGCCTTGGTTACATCGAGGATATGCAGCGTATAGGGAAAATGGCAGATTTTATTGATTTCATTGACTATGTCAACCTTAAATTGCCCTGGAATTAACAGAAAGTTCGTATCTAGCACTATTTTCCTTTTTTCTGGCATTATAAGGCTTATTTTCGCTGGATTTATATAGGTTG
>JACOVN010000136.1 GCA_016177315.1 Candidatus Woesearchaeota archaeon | reverse complement strand
CTATAAGCCATGGAGGAAACCAATGTGGTGGGATTCTCTCCTGAACGCCGTTCTCACAGAACCGATAGGTCTATTCCTGTCCTTGATTCTCTGGTCGTTGTTGCGTCTACAACGGAAGAGGAAGACACCCTTGTTTCTTTTACTCCTGATATCTATTCCCCAGCACGATTCTGGAACCGCATGTACCGGCACATGATGGATGTCATTGAGGAAAGCCTTGCGGTACTCACGGATATGGGTTGGTTGGAGCGTCTGGAGCAGGCAAGGAATGAAATTATTCTTGCGTACAATGCGAAGAATGTTCACGCACTAGAGCATACCCTCTTCTGCTTGAGCAATAAGGCAAGGCAACTCCTCCAAGTTCCTCCTGAACAACGATCGACAGATGATCAAGAAGAGTGTGTTTACCATAGGCTCTATCGCCTCTCTGACGCCTACTGCGTGCTTGCGCGAAAATGGTGGTAGAATTATGCTATCTCTTCTCTCATCAGCCGCAGATGCGGGGAAAAGGAGTCTTCAAAAGCCCTCTTGCATACCTTTTCTTTGCTGTAGGGAAATTTGCGGAAAACAGAATAAGCAGGGCGTTCTCGTGCATCGAATGGTACTGTGTACCTGCTCCGGTCCTCTGCTACTCGTGGATCAGCAAAATAGAGTCGGACAGGGTGTGCATCAAGCGTTTGCATAACCTCAGAGCTGAAAGGCAAAGAATCTCTTGTGGCTAATAGGCAGTGTGCCGTTCTCATCAACTTCACGATATCCCAATCCCCTGTGACCAGAGCAACACTTCGGTTCTCCACAAGGGAGAGGTAGAGCGCCATGGCAACCAATCGTTCATCCGCATGGTGCTCTGGCCATTCTCTTCTCCACATCCTTGGCTCTCGTTCCTTTGGATACGGTGATATCTTTGTCTTGAGATGGAGCCAATCCTCCATAGTTTCTATAGCACGCTGCATAGCTTCGTATGCTTTTGGCATAGTTGGTGTATAGACGCTTTTCCTTGCCAGCTTCACCATCTGCAATGCCTGTTCATTCAGCTCTGCCATCAATCGTTTCTGTTCTGTCCCTCTGCCCTGTTTCTCCGGATGGTCAACAATATAGAATTGCTCCCGTTGATTATAATTCCGCGTTTTCTCTCCGAGGATTTGCAGCCATTGTCTCCACTCTTCTACTACTTCAGGAATAGTATGGACACACTCTAGCCAGAGAAACTGGAGCATTTCTCTATCCGCATGCAATAAACGCCCGAGCAAGGCAATGTCCAGCTGCTTGTAGCTTCTGGTGTTGTACGTCAGAGTAAGAAATTCGAAGTCGTGCTTCACACATCCATCAAATAAGAGAAACCCCTCTTGTGCAGCAATCTCCTCTAGGGTAAATCCCTGAGCAGCTGCCTCACCTTCCTCTGCGTCCCTTAACTCTGTCGCAACAATACCCAAACTCATTATACTGTTTTTATGGTATATACTGCTATATAAATATTACTCTTTCTCAGTGGTTTTGAGCACTCCAACATACGTAAGTTCGCGATATTGCTCCTCATAATCCATCCCATACCCAACGACAAAAACATCAGGGATAGTAAAGCCAACGTAGTCCAGCCGGATCTTATGCTTCCGCTTCGTAGGTTTCTCCAGCAGTGTACAAATTTTTACGGATTTTGCTCCCTTCTGGAGCAGATGCTTCTTGAGGAATTTCACCGTCAAGCCAGTATCGACAATATCCTCCACCAACAGCAAATCTTCTCCAGCAATATCTTCGACTTCCTGCAAAACCTTTATCTTTCCTGTGGATTGTGTTCCTGCATAGCTTCTTACGGTAACAGGATCAAAGGTAATGGATATTCCCAATTCCTCCAATGCTCTCCGGAGATCTTCAAAGAACATAACAGCACCCTTCATCACCACAATCGCGTGCACTTGTTGAAAATCCATTGCAATATCTTTCGCAAGATAAGCAATTCTCTCTTGAATCCTTTCTTCAGGGATCAAGACATATCCCATGCCTGCTTCTGGAATGCTCTGCTCTTCTCCCGGCAGACCAGTTTCAGGGACAGCAACCGTTTTGGAGTAATCCATAGAAAAGGGAAAAGCGAAGAAATTTAAAAAGCTATGGTGCTTCCGCATTCAAACCGGGAATTAATTCTGGGATTAATTTTGCATAGACGCGCTGTGCCTTCCTTGCTTCTACTGTTATTTTTGCTGTGTAAAGCTCATAACCTCCTTTCTCCAGCTTTATGGTGTATATGCCTGGCTTCAAATCAAATTTCATGGGAGTTTTCTTGCCTGTATACTTTCCATTCAGATAAATGAATGCTAATTGCGGATTGCTGTCTATGTACGTTTCGCTGGTTTCCTCCTCCTCTCCTCCGATGAGCCTTGCTGCCGCAGTTTGGTTCAGGGTAACGTTAATCGTTTCGTTCTCCGCATTTGCCAGATAGAAGTTGGAGAAGTAAAAGTCGTAACCGGTTTTCTGCAACTTGATAGTATAAGACCCGATCTGGTAATTCTTCAGGGTAACGGGTGTTTTGCCAACAAAGACCCCTCCCACAAAGGCATCGGCATCCTCTGGCTGTGATATAACTATAATTGTTCCATAACCAAAACTATCAATCTGCTCCAAATCCTTCCGGGTTTTCTGGATGGCCGGCTTTCGAAGAGTGGGGGAAACCGGAATGTCTCTTGGCTTTGCCTCTTCCTTTTCTGTTTCGACTTCCACATACTCGACTTCTTCCTCTTCACTCTCAGGCATATCTGTTTGCTCCTCTGCTGGCTCCAGTACTGGGACATCTGCTTCTGGTGTCTCTTCTCTTTGCTCTACCGGTGCCGATTCTTCCATTGCTTCCACTGGTGCAGGCTCTCCTTTTGGCTCTTGCTGCTCTGCTGCCTCTCTCCCTTCTACAGCCAATGGAAATTTCTTTGCCTCTCCGGTTGCGCAGCCAGCCAGCAGGATGGCTAGGAATAGCAATGCGAGAATATCATATGCCTTCTTTTGCACATGCTCACCTCAAGGAAAATTCTGGGAAAACGAGTTTAAATAGTTTATGGAAAATATGCTCAATGGGTAGGCTCAATACAGTTTCTGCAATCGTGCCTCGACAATTGCAATCCTATCTGGCGGAACAAAGACGTCGGTTTCATATGGCTTGTATCCAATCTTCTCCAACGTAATATGCCTAGTTCCAGCTGGAATCTTCCGGAATGTCTGAGAGGTTGTACCAACAAATCTCCCATCTACATACACCATGGCTCCGGCCGGGAAAGAAACCAGCTGGATGCTGCCTTCTCTTCCTTCAAAATCTCCTTGCACGGTTTTCTTTGCCATTGGAGGCAAGGGCTCTGGCTCCACTATCGGTTTTGGTTCTTCCTGCTTTGCCGCTTTTTCTTCCATAGTCTGCTGTTCGCTCTCTGGGGCAGGTTCTATTGTATTCGGCAGTTGCTCTTCTTCTGTTTCGGGTAGTGGAGCTGATTCCTCTTTAACTACTGCAGTCTCTTCTGCTCCTTCAGACTCTGTTGGTATCGGCATTCCAATTTCAGGGGCTTGCTGCATGGCCCCGGGCTGGAAAATGACGAGAAAGACTGCAAGAATAAGCACTATTGCTACTCCGCCCCACAGTGCAATGGTAGTTGCCCTACGCATATACGCAAAAAATGCCAAAGGTTTTATATAGTTTGTGGCGCACGGCTACTTGGAGCATTGCCTATGATTATCCAACTCCTCAGCATTGCAGGCTTTTTCGTGTCCTTATACGGGTTGAAAGCCACCTACACAGAAAAGCCCTGGTGCGATATTTCTCCTAATATTTCCTGCACCAAGGCATTCCGGCATGAGAAAGGGAAGCATTTTGGTGTTCCCAATACTGTCTGGGGAATGATTTTTTATGCGGTTCTGTTTGCTTTCTCCTTTTATTCCATGAAAATCGTTTTCTGGATGGCGCTCTTCTCTGTGCTCGGCTCTATCTATCTCGCCTATGAATTATACTTCAAGGTGAAAAGTTTTTGCGTTGTGTGTACGACGATTTATCTTATCAATGTTCTACTGCTGGCATTTGCATAGTAGCATTCTAGAGTGGTTAAAATGAAAAAATTTATAAAGATAAGAATGTCTCCCTGATACTATGGCGAGCACTGTTGCACCATCGTCAGGACAGCACACAAAATCCTTCGAAGAGCGCATGGAAGCAGCTGGATACTTAGAGTACCACCGAACTCAATTTGGGGATTGGGCTATTCGGGCCCGACACCAGATTTATCCTGTTTATTTTCATAGTGTTGGAGATACCTTGGATAGATTCGATGTGCCACTTACGTATAGTATGGTTGTGGGTGTGAGGGAATTCTCTGATGCTCATCATGATGACCTTGATAGTATCCTTCATGCATATGCCGGACGTTTGCTGGGAAAAATAGTTATGGAGAAACATGGCTTTGAAACAGAGTGGGATCATAAGCTTGAGGACCACCAATATCTTCTAGTTTTTACGACTCACGAAAAAAAAGAACAGATCTTTATGGCTATTGTCAGAGCAGTAAGGGAGTACGATCGTCTTGTTCATTCTAGAAAATTTAAATCTTTGCGAAATAAAATCGAGGAGCATCTAAGGAAAGAATTGTCGAGTTTATTGTAATAATTATGCTGCTTCTCAAAATCTCTTCAGCGCTCTGTAAGAGGAAACTCTGCTCGTCTCTACCGCGAAGAGTCGGCCAGCTTCCTGCTCCTGAGTATCTGGATTCAAGTCTGTGCCGTAGAGGAGCAGGCTCTATTTTTCATCCTCTCCGAATACAATTTCTTCAATCTCCTTGAGCTTTGCAATATTTAACTGATACGCATCTCCATGCTTTGTGGTACCATAATGAAGCACTAAACTTTGCTTGATAAGGTCATGTAAGACTTCCTGAACAAAACCTGCCAAATGCCCAGGAACGCCCGAGAGCAATCTTTCATACAGGAGATGGCCTTTTGCAAATGCTTTCTTTGCGTATAATTTTTTGAGAATATTTCTTTGAATGCGTTTGTATGTTTCAGGGTCTGGTTTGCCAGGCATACATCTAGCAATGCTGTTTGGTATTTAAATGTTAATTAAAATTTATAG
>JACOVN010000126.1 GCA_016177315.1 Candidatus Woesearchaeota archaeon | reverse complement strand
TCGCTCCTCTGTTTCTTATTGCATACCTCTTCTTTGATACAGTGCTTGCCATAAGCATCCTCCTTATTTCCTTTGCGACGGATCTGTTGGATGGCTATTTAGCAAGGAAGTGGAAAACAGAAACAGTCTTGGGAAGAGCCTTGGATGGGTTTGCCGATAAAATTTTCATGGCCTTTGTTGCTGTCGCGCTCTTCCTAAAGCTCCAGTTTGAAGTATTGCAGGTTTTTCTCTTCCTAACAAGGGATCTTTTTGTTCTCTTGTTGACGATGGTAACCTATTGTTTTACCAAAGGAAAACGGATTGTTCTTTCCGCCTCCAAGCTGAGCAAGGGAATAACCGGGCTGCAATACCTAACGGTTTTATTCTTCTCCTTTTCCTGGCAAGGAGGTACTATCCTTATTTATGCGCTCTCCCTCTTGGGCATTATCTGCGGGATTGATTACAGCATGAAGTTTTATCGTGCTGCAAAGCAAACAGAATAGGAAAATATTATAAACTGCCATTCTGTTAAACCCTGTATGCCCCCATAGTTTAATGGACAGAATGAGAGGTTGCGGACCTTTCGGTCTGGGTTCGATCCCCAGTGGGGGCATGATACTTAAGGTTAAATTCCGCAACATTTATTTATATATTTACCCTTCCTTCTACGCTTTATGGCCTTAAAAGAGGATATACACAAGAGCAAAGAAACCTTCTATAAACGGTGTAAGCAGATAGATAGCTGGGAAGGCTTCGCATATCATGGAGGACAAGATCAAAGAAAGCAGGAAGTTGGATGAAGGGAATATTAACAGCGTGATAAAGAATCTAAGGAGACAGTTGGAAGAGGTGAAGATTGGAAAATAATCATCATAAAGGGTTTTCTTTTTGTTTCTTCTTCGGTGACCCAAGATCGATCATGTCAAGGTAATCTCCCATTCCCCAAAAGAGGATACCTATTCCAGCAGTGCCGGAGTACACTCCTAGAACTGTTGACTCTAATTCTCCAGCAGCAAGACCATAGATGAACTGCGTTGCAGATCGTGCCAACGTTAATGCCCCTAGCCCGTACACCATCACGTCAAGCAACTTAAGGGCTGTTCCCTCCTGCGGCAATATCTCTCTTGCTGATAGCATGAGAGGGCTTCTTAAGTGGTATATCCCTGCGAACTTCAATACCTCTGATGTTCCAATCACTGCACTAAGGAGAGTACCGAATATGCTCTGAGCTAGGACACTCATTCCAGTAGATGCAAAGCATGCTGCAGCAGAGAACCCATGCACATATTTCGCCAGTACCTCAGTTCTTAAGCCTGTCCTATCTTGCCATAGTTCTGCTATTTTTACATGGAAACCTAACAGTGCATTATCTATTCTATTGAGTAAACCACCATCTTCAGGCTTTAATTTATCATCCAACGACATACAGAAACGAGAAACCTAGGCTCTTTATAAACTTTTCTAAAATGACCACTACATAATACTAAATATCTATTTGAAGAAAAAATGTGGGAAAGCTTATAAATTACAAATGCTTCCCCTTGTATAGGGGATGTGGAAACATGCGTGAGCCAATAAACCCAGAAGAATGCCACCATCTAGACGCAGATAGACTTCCTGCATTAGTTCTCGCTTTGCATGAGAAGTACCGCTTTACTTCTGCAAGAGATTGGATATTGCTCGCACATAAAACTGGTGGCGTTTCCTGCAATCAGCATCACATGGCAGCCACGATTTTGCAGCCAAAACCGGAAACTGTAAGGCTTATGGAAGCGTTGCATAAACGATGGTACGAATCTGAATGTGGAGCGCCAGCATCATTGGATGAAATACTCGAATATCGGCAACAACTTCTTTCAGCAGGCGTAGATTGCAATAACTCTTATCCACATTTTGAAGAGGGTATTTACCCTATTGACTGTTCTGTTGAAATAGTCAGACGATTAGCTTCAGACACTGTTCCAGATAATTTTGATGATGCCTTTATCCAATGGAAAGACCATCTTGAAAGAGGTTTTGGAGCTGCAAGAAGATGGCACTTATACATATTAGGAGAGAATAGTGATTAGGGATTAAACCTAAAAGGCGTTCTGATAACCATCTATTAGTAGTTAAAATGGTAAAGTTTATAAATGTCTAAAGAATTTCGGCAACTATGGCAGATGTTGGGAAGGTTTTAGAGGAGCTCTTAGGGGAACAAAAGGTACCCCACTATATGCGAGCGCGGCTGCAAAATAGTCGTCCTGATAAACAGACGATGAGGGAAACCTACTGGCTCTTGCGAGGATGGGGGCTTGATGAGAGCAGGGTTGCAAGGTATGCCTACCTGCTTGGAATAGAGCCAACAACGATAGAAGAGACCCGCCAAAAACTCCTAGAACATGGATTGAACCATAAGAGCATTCTCACACAACCCCTTATTCTTGGGATGAACCCAGAACATGTTGAAAGAAACTATGCAGAGCTCATAGAACTAGGGCTCATTGACGAAGAACATCTTGTACCATCAACACTCATCTTACTGCTTCCTAGAAGTCCGGAAATTCTGAAAAGAAATTACGAAGCATTGCAGGAGTTGGGGCTTTCCAAAGAGCAAATTACTGCAACACCCAACTTGCTCAGTTATAAGCCAGATACAATACGTAAAAGAATTGCTTTCTTACAGGAATTAGGGTTGAAATTCGAGGAAGTTATACGGTTCAGCTATTTACTTCCGAGAAACTTGGAAAGAAAAGTCCAAGAATTGAGGACATTGGGAATTACCGATGCAGAAATTCGGGAGCATATGTCTATCATAATGGGGGGGCCCGCTGAAATAAAGAGGTTCATGGAACAGAGAACAGAAATGGTTAGAATGAAAGAAACCTTAGAGGGTCTCCTTGGGGAGCATGCAGCAACCATTCCAGAACAAACAATGTGTGCCCTTGCAGAAGTAGGGGAGAGTGCTATACGAGAGGCATATGCAGCTCTCCGAGCATTAGGAGCAGAAGACCGGTACATAGCTGTGCATGCCAAGCTCCTTGTTGATCCAAAAAAGGTGAAAGGAAGATATCGAACACAAAAGCTACTCGAAGAATTGCTCGGTGAAGACATTGAAAGAATTCCGCCTCATGGGTGGTGGTGGATAGAGCGAACCAAAATGGATGAGAACACAATAAGGAGTACTTATGCACTTCTGAGAGCTTATGGATTAGATAACAGCAGAATAGCCTCTAATGCTAACTTGTTTTGCCTAAAACAAGAAACGATCAAAGAGAACTACACCTTCCTGAGAGAAATTGGCCTGGAGGAAGACAGGGTCGGTACGTACGCTATCTTACTCGTGAGTCGTCCAGAAAGGCTTCAAAAGAATTATGAGGCATTACAAGAGCTTGGGCTCAGTGATGAAGCTATTCGAAAATATTTATCCTTACTTGGCAGGAAACCAGCCACGCTCCGGAAAAATTACAAACAGCTCTTGAAGTTCGGAGTGAGCAAGGAAAAAATTCTGGCAAATCCATCTGTCTTAGGATTGCCGAGTAAGATGGTGGAAGAGCGGTGCCAGAAGCTTCTGGAATTAGGGTTTAACCTTGAGGAGACAATCACTCGCTATAGATTGGTTACTCTGAGACCCGAAATTGTAGAGCAAAATTACCGATTATTACAAGAAATAGGATTTACTTACAAAACAATTCACAGGCATCTTCATGTACTCAATAGAAATCCAGATAGACTGAGAGAGGATTATGAAGCACTGCTGGCATTAGGATTAACAAAGAAAAAAATTAGAAGATTCCCTCGTCTCCTTGAAACAAAGGGAGGGAGAGTTCAAGAAACGTACGAGGAACTTAGGAAACTTGGATTAAGCAGAGAGAAGGTTCTTACCTATGAGTCCCTCCTTAGGATCCGACCGGAAACTCTAAGGAGGAATTACCAGCATCATGTAGGCCTGTTGCGGGAAGATCATCAAGATAGGAACTCTGGGAGAGCATTGTTGCTACAGCATCCTTGGTTATTACTCGTTTCGCCAGAGGCCATGGAGGCCAATGTCCAGTACCTCTCCATGTTAGGTATAGATTACCACAATGGCTCATTATTAGAAACAATGCCAAAAACCAAGAGAAAGATACTCACATGGCTTTTACGGGAGCAATTTGATTACCGGGCAAAGAAGCTTGCAGCTACCTTAGGCACCATGCTCGGAAGGGAGGAAGCACACGATGCTGGGAGGGAATGTATAGACAGCTTGTACCGGTTTGTTAGAGAACATTCACCTGTTCTTGGCTATATCTTCCCTTCATACAAACACTAATATAAGCCCCTTTCTCAAGATTCAAATGAGTGTCTCCTCTCCAATATTCAATCCAATGTTTGCTATGTCTAATATCAAACGGAATTCCTATTCCTTTCTCAAACATTGTATCTCTTTCTTCATCTGAAAATCTAGAATCTTGAGAAACCATTGTAACTTTTGGGCTTTCTTTAGTTTGGAATTTGCTTACAATATCACATATTGAAGGTCTTGCTAAAAAGCCAAAACTTGCTCCTACCAGTCCCGCAACTATTAACGGTTTGTATT
>JACOVN010000142.1 GCA_016177315.1 Candidatus Woesearchaeota archaeon | reverse complement strand
GGAAGACATAACAATTTTGTATAAATAATTATGTCTTCCGCTATAATTATGCTATGACAGTACCCTTAAACTTCTTGTTCTCTAAAATCCGTTTTACATTCCTTATATCCGTTCCTTTGGAAATAATAACCATAATGCCCTGTTGCTTTGCTTTCTTGCTCGCAATAGGATCAAAGGGTTTGTGCATCCTTGGCTTCCAGGCTCCTCCAAACTGCTGGAGAAATGCTTTCCAGGATATATTTTTAATGGGCTTGGCATGCTTGTATTTTCGTGGATCTTTATCATACACATAGTAGATATTACTCGAATTAATAACCCGCTTTGCCCCAAAGGTTTTTGCCCACAACACGGCATCAAAGTCCGTGCTCCATCCAGGCTTCCAGCCAGAGGCAATGATAATCTTTTTATTTGTTTTGACCTTCCTGGTGGGGTTCATGAGCACTTCCCCATATGCCGTATCGCCAAATACTGCTCGAAGCAGCTCTGCATTCAATTTTGTTGCACGAATGCCTATCCAATCCAGGTTCCTGTTGGATATTTTTGCAATCCTTCTGGCAGCTGTAAGGTATTCTTGGTTAGTATTTCCTCCTCCGCAGACCAAGACAACCCTGTTGCCTTTTTTGATAAATGACAAAATCAGCTTTCGGAATTTTTTCAGAAATTTTGCATTAATTTCCTCAGGCACGATGATCGAGCCTCCTAAGGAAACGATGGTTGTTTTCATTCTTCCCCACCCAGGAAAGCCTGCATGACGACAGCATAAGCCGGCCTGGTAATTAAGACTCCAAAAGTCATGCCTGCAATGGTTGTCAAGGCAAAGCCTTTCAACAGGCCGGCACCGGAGAAGAGCAAGGGCAGCATAGCTACAAGATTGGTACTATAAGCAGCAAAAATAATGAAGAATGCCTTCTTAATCCTCTCCTTCCAACTCCTGGATGCAGAAGTTTCCCCTCTGAGAATTTCATCCGTAATGACAATTTGATCATTCGTTCCGGTACCAATGGTGATGATAATGCCGGCAATGGCTGCTAAATCCAAATTCCATCCAATCAACGCTGCTAAGCCAAGGATCAGAAGAATTTCTGCAAATAAAGTAAAAATAATTGAGATTGCTACAGTAAACCGTCTATGGTAGAGGTAAATGGCGAAGGAGACGCCCAGGAGCGCGATGGCCGCGGTCAGGAGCATGTTCTTGGTAAACTCTTCTCCTAAGGCAGGAGAAATGGAATCCATTTTGACAATACCCAGTTTCACTGGCAGACTGCCAGTAATCAACACTGTCTGGAGCTTCTTCATATTCTGTAAAGCATCGATGATAGCAGCATCTTGTGTTGCTCCAAGACCAGAGCCAGAAATCGCAATGTCTGTCACAGGCCTCCCTTTCAACTCTGCTGCAATATTCAGGGTATCCACCTCCTGATCATCCAGGAAAAGGCGTAAATCCTGGGAGAGGTAGGGCTCTCCACCTTCGGTGATCACTTCCAGATTTTGCGTAATGGCTGCTTGCCGTGCTGCTGCTTCTGGAGCAACGGAAATGGCAAACCGGAATCTGCAAACCCATTGCCCTCCAGAGTCTGCACAGCCGTACTGGGGATCAATGCCTGCACAATCCCCAGACTTGCACACCCAGGTAATATCTCTCCCTCCGATGAAGACTGTTTCATTGCCAATCCGTGCCTCGAATTTCCCTTGCTTGGCCAACAAATCTTTTACTTCTTCCTCATTCGCGCCTGCAATTTCTACCAAAACAAACTGATTTCCTGCCAAATCTTTAGTTTCCCGTAACAGGATATCGCTCAAGCCGTAGTTGTTCAACCGCAATCCCATGTTTTCCAGGAGGAAGTCCATCTCCTGCTTTTCCAAGGGCTTCTCTGGCGCTAATAACACCCTTGTCCCTCCCTGTAAATCTAATCCTTTTCTAATATTGTTGGTTGGGGCTTCCTGCACGTTCAAGCCAATATTGGCAAGCCCGAGAACCTCCTCTCTGATTTTAGGCACGGTTTCCATCCTTTGAACCGTTTTATTGATTGGAACAATCGTACCATTGATCGTTTCATTGACTTGGATAGTTTCCTCAACCAATCGTTCCTCTGTTTCGTTCAGCTCTATTCTCCTTATCTGAGGCAGAACCGTTAGAGTATAGAACCCCCTGTTGGTTTTTATCTGCAAGGTTTGATTAACAGACAAGTTAGCTGTTACTTGATAATACTCTTCTAGGGTTTTCATGGGTTGATTATTAATTGCCAGAATTAATTCTCTGCTCACAGGGCTCGTGGTAGGTTTAGGATTTTCAATGCCTGCTACTGCAGCTGCACTGTTTTTTACAACACTTCTGATAGCAACTCCTTCCCGGAAAGGATCTGGCCGAATAGCAACTACTGCTAAGAGCAGGAAAACAATGAGAATGATAATTCTCACATTGAGAAAAAGCTTCTTCAGCCTCATGCTTTTCCCTCCAAATACCAGAGCAGAATGCCCGCATTTTGTATCCAGGTGTAGAGAAGGTCCGATAATAAGCCGATAATGAGGATAAGCATAATTTGCGTGACAACAGCTGAGGCAGAGAAGAACAACGCGATGGTTGCTGCGAGCAAGGTGGTGGTCGTCATCATAAAACCAGTCCGCATAGCATTGAAGATACCATCAATAACCTTACCTTCCTTTCTCCTCAGCACTCTGGTGGTGAGAAGAATGTCAGTATCAACAGAGTAACCGATAAGCATGAGGAACGCTGCAATGCCAGCCATGGAAAGCTTAATGCCCAAAAGGTTGATAATGGCTGCTGTTGTTACAATATCCGAGAAAGCTGCGAGAATAACACCTAAACTGGGAATAGGAATTCTAAAATAAAGGAAGACAACAATGGCCATGAAGAGAAAGGCTAAGAAAAGGGCAAGGAACGCCTGCCGGAAGAAATTCTCTCCTAAGGCAGAGCCAATGATTTCTATAGTATAGGTTCCTGGAGCAATGGAGAATTTCTGCTCGATGTAATTCTGGAACTGGGTAATGCCTTGCTCTTCCAATATGTCTGCATCGATAGTAATGCCTCCAATGCTTCCTGCACCAGAGAGACTCCGAACAGCAATGTCATGGTTGGGGAATGCTTGCAGCAATTCCCTTTCTACTGTGGTTGTGTCTGCTTCCAGTTCTGGAATGGTGAGGGCAATGCCTCCTTTCAGGGAAACGCCCTTAGTAAGGAAATCTCCTGTAGTGGACATCTGCCACCCAATCTGGAGAAAGGAAAAGAGCAATAAGAGGGTAGGGATAATCAGCATTTTCTTGTAATGCTGCACATAGAACTGCTTGCTTTTCTCTATAAAAGAGTCAGCAGCGTTCTTTCTTGCCTCTTGTCTTGGAGCAGCTTCCTGGACTCTCTTTTCCTGTTCTGCTGCTTCTCCTTGCACTGCCTTGAGCCTTGCTTCCTCTCTCCGCCTGGCCTTCTTAGAAAGCTCTTCCATTGGGCTTGGCAAACAGAGGTTTATTTAAATAGGTTTCTGTGATCGCTCCACAGCCGCCCGAATCAGTCCTAGATAGAGTGGATGAGGTTTTAATGGCCTGGAGCGGAACTCTGGATGCGCTTGTGTGCCAGCAAAATAAGGATGGTTTGGTAATTCGATGAATTCCATCAACCTTCTGTCAGGGCTTTGGCCAGAAAAGACTAGGCCTGCCTGTTCCAGCTTTTCAATGTACCGAGGATTTACTTCATACCGATGTCTGTGCCTTTCCACTACCTTCTCTTGCTTTCCATAGTACTCCCATATCTTGGTTCCTTTCTTAAGTTTTGCAATACAATTGCCTAATCTCATCGTTGCCCCATAATGCTTTCCTGCAATGTTCTTCTTCTGCTCTGGCAGAATGTCGATGACAGGATGTTTAGTATGAGGATTTACTTCTGTAGTATGTGCTCCTTCTAATTTGCAGACATTCCTGGCAAACTCAATCACTGCCATCTGCATGCCGTAGCACAAACCCAAATAAGGGATTTTATGTTCTCTGCAATACTGAATAGCAAGAATTTTTCCCTCTACTCCAGAGCCTCCAAAGCCTCCAGGCACAATAATGCCACGGTACTGTTCTAATTTTTTCAAATTTTCCTTGCTTTTTTCAAAATCCTTGGAATCCAGCCACTGAATAACCGGCTTAACAGCATGATGCCAGCTGGCATGCTTAATGGATTCAATGACAGAAACATAGCTATCTTCCAAGGTGTAATCACCAATGTCAAAGTACTTCCCTACAATGCCAATTTTGACTTCCTGCTTGAGATTCTGTATTTTTTCCACAAACTTTTTCCAATTGGTTAATTTTCCTTTGTGGTATTTCATGTCGAATTTTTCTAAGATTTTCTTTCCAAATTCCTGCTTCTCAAGGATCAAGGGAACTGCATAAATGGTGTTCGTATCCGGAGCAGCAATAATATCCCTTTCCTTCACTCCACAGAACAAAGCCAGTTTTTCCTTCCTTACCTTATCAATCGGCTTTTCTGCCCTCGCCACCACAAAATCAGGCTGAATACCAATGGAATTCAATTCCCTGACTGAATGCTGTGCTGGCTTGGTCTTCATCTCTCCGAGATTTTTTGGGATAGGCAAATAGGCAACATGGACAAAAATCATGGAATTTTTTTCTCTCTTCATTTCCCGGACTGCTTCCAGAAACAGCACGCTCTGGTAATCCCCAACAGTACCCCCAATTTCTATCAAGCAGAAATCTGCCTTGCTCTGTTTGGCTGCTAATGCAATTCTTCTCTGCACTTCCTGAGGAATGTGAGGGATAACCTCTACACATTTTCCTCCATACTCCAAATTTCTTTCCTTCTCTATGACTGTTGCATAGACTTGGCCTGTGGTGATGCTGTGGCGCTTGGACAATTCAATATCCAGGAAGCGTTCATAGTTGCCTAAATCCTGATCGGTTTCTCCGCCATCATAGGTTACAAAGACCTCTCCGTGCTCGGTTGGCCTCATGGTTCCTGCATCCACGTTAATATACGGGTCTATTTTGATGGCCGTGACATTATGCCCCTGTGCTTTGAGAAGTTGGCCAATGGCAGAGGTAATAGTTCCTTTTCCTAAGCCAGACAGAACTCCCCCTGTAACCACAATGTATTTCACCTTACCCATGGGCACTTCCCCCCTTCTCAGCAAGAGAATAAGCTTCTGCAAAATTGCCTTGGTGCATTATGGAGGTTGGAGAGGGGTTGTATTTAAAGATTATGGTTTTCTACAGAAAACATCAAAAAAATATTTCCAACAACGCCCCAAACACCTTGCTCCCATCAAATCCTGGAATAGGGAGCATATTAAAGATAAACAAGAACATGTTAATTCTGGAAGTGAGCACGGCAAGTGGCACATACTTTCTTGGCACTGCATGCTGCTTGAGCAGGAAAGCAGGAATCAGCCATAGAACAAGATTGGCAAAAGGCCCTGCAAACGCTGTCAAGGCAAACTGCAATGCTGTTCCATTGCCGCTGATGGAAACATAGGCAGGTACAAAGAAGATAAAGCCAAAGTTCATCAATTTTAAAATCAATCCTAACATCAACCATCCATAGGCAGCATGGAATTCTGCTTGCATGCCAAAGCCCATGGCGATAAATTTGTGCAGCAGTTCGTGCACAATAATCGCAGGAGCTGTCACCAGCATGGAAAATTTCAAATCGTGCCAATCCATACCAAATTTCATTTTTCGGTAATACTCTAATGGATCATAGTTATGCTCGTGAGGTCTATGCCTTTTCCAAGCTCCAGAGAAGATGTAGCCAACAAAGAGGGTCATTAAGACAATGTCGAAGAGTTCTCGAAGGGAGAAGAGTACCATACAGCAACTTTTCCAGCGTGTTATATATATTTTTTGCTAATCTTTATATACTTCAACCTTTTCTCGCGCAGCATGAAAGTTGGCAAGCAAGGCAGCAAGGTCAAGGTAACATACAAAGGGACATTTGATGATGGAACTGTTTTTGATTCTTCAGAAGACAAGCAGCCGTTGCAATTCACTACTGGAGAAGGCAAGGTCATTCCGGGCTTTGAAAATAACATTGTGGGGATGAAGCAGGGAGAGAAGAAAAAATTTGAGGTTACTCCAGGAGAAGGGTATGGGGAGAAGAATGAAGCATTAGTCCAGGAAATACCCAGAAAGATCTTCCCAGAAAAAATGGAGTTGAAGAAAGGTATGGTTTTAGTTATGAAGAGCCCTGACAATAGGCAGCTCATGGCTACCATCAAAGATACAACAACAGAAACCGTAACTCTAGACCTTAATCATCCTCTTGCAGGCAAGAAACTCCATTTTGAGGTTGAAGTGGTAGAGATTGAAGGATAGGGGGATTTTTCCAGGATTGGTTTTTGGCTGGATATGAGCGAACCATATATAACTTACGATTGGAAATATATGGAATCGCT
>JACOVN010000141.1 GCA_016177315.1 Candidatus Woesearchaeota archaeon | reverse complement strand
TAGCTGTAGAAAGAATAAAAAAGGAAAAAGCGGACTATGTCTACTCAATGGAAGTTGGCAATACGCATACGCTCATCACCTCTAGTGGGGTCATTGCACATAATTGCATTTCCGTGGATCCCCATTACCTTCTCTATAAAGCTGAAACGCTCGGGTATCATCCAAAAGTTATTCTTGCTGGAAGAGATGTGAATGATTACATGCCCAAGTATATTGCGGAGATGGTGGTGAAGGAATTAGGAACGATTGGGAAGCCTTTGAAGGAGGCAAAGGTATTAGTCATGGGCATTACCTTCAAGGAGGATGTGAAAGATATGAGAAACAGCAAGATCAAATTAACGATTAAAGAATTGCAGGAATATGGAGTTACCGTTTTAGGGTGCGATCCATTACTCGATCATGCCTCCGTGCAGAAGCAATTCGGTATCCCTTTAGTATCTTTTGATATGATGAAGGAGAAGGTGGACTGCATCATTATTGCGAAAAAACACAAACAGTTTACCCAGATACCGTTAGAGCAGTATAAGGAAAAAATGAATTATAGCCATAAACCTATCATGGTGGATGTTGCCTATGTCTTCACCAAGGATGTTGCTGAGAAGCATGGATTTGTCTATAAAACGCTATAAGCAACAAAATGAAACAGAACATCATTGCGGTTATGCCGGCATACAACGAGGCAGTGAGAATTGGGCCTGTGATCGATAGGGTAAAGCGATACGTGCAAGAGATTATTGTTATCGATGATCATTCGAAAGATGCTACAGCAGACGTAGCGAGAAAACATGGGGCTTTTGTTGTCCGACTCATCACCAACATGGGGGCTGGCTTTGCAACAAGGATTGGGTGCGATATGGCTATGGAACAAGGAGCAGATCTTATCGTAACCATAGATGCTGATGGCCAGCATGATCCTGCAGAAATCCATAAATTGGTAAAAACACTACAGGAGAAAAGGTGTGATATTGTTTATGGTTCACGCCCTCCAAGGAAACCGATGCCAATGCTCAAGCAGCTGTCGAACAAATGCGGTTCCTTCCTCATCAGCAGGATGTTCGGGACTGCTATTAGGGACACCCAGACCGGTTTCCACGCCTTTACCAGGGAAGCATATCCCAGGCTGCGCTGGCACTCCAACCGATACGGAATGGTCTCGGAATTTGTGATGCGAACAGGGTTGAATAAGCTGCGATATGAAGAGGTAGAGGTGAAAACCATTTACACAGACAAAGAAGGGGGAATGAAATTCAGGGACGGCTTCAAGGCATTGACCAGGATGATCTGGTGGAGGATGAAGGAATAACCATGCTGCGGCTCTCTCACCTCATCGGAATACTGTTTGCCATCATTATGATGGCTCTCACCTGGGCATCATACAAAAAGAGGAAGCTCAGTTTACGAGGCTTTGCTTCTTGGAGCGTTATTTGGGTTGGCTTTATCATTGGGGTGTTACTCTTCGATCGGTTGCGCGCCATGGCAGCATGGCTCGATATCCGCGTATTTGATTTTTTTGTCCTCATTGCCATATTAACGATGTTGGCGCTTATCTTCAGCATTTACAAAGAAACAAAGGTCAATCAGCGGCAGATTACAGAGATCGTTGAATCTGTTGCACGAAAGCAAGGAACGGTAATGCGGGAAAAAAGGCAGAGAGAGAGGTAATAGCATGTCGATTATTGGAGAAAGGATTGGATCAGCCATGAAAGAACGAACCGTGCTCGTGACTGGAGGTGCAGGCTTCATCGGCAGCCATCTCTGTGAGGGATTGCTCCAGAGGGGGCATAGGGTTGTGTGCTTTGATAACCTAAGCACCGGACTGCGGCAGAATATTGCAGCTCTCGAGCCGAAAAAGAATTTCCATTTTATCCAAGGCGATGTGAATACGCCAGACTTGGACGCTGTTTTTCGAGAATACCCTATCGAGTGGGTGTTCCACCATGCTGCTGTCGTTGGCGTATGGCAAACCCTTGAGCAGCCTTTGTTGGTTTTGAACGATATCAAAGGAATTCATAATATTTTGGAGTTGGGACGGAAGCACAATGTGCAAAAGCTGGTGTTTGCTTCCTCTTCAGAAGTATACGGAGAGCCGTTAGAGCTTCCAGAACGAGAGGATGGCCCATGGAATGCAAAGCTCCCATATGCTATCACCAAGCTGGTGGGTGAATCTTATTTTCAATCTTATTATAAAGCATATGGAATTCCAACCTGCTCTCTGCGGCTCTTCAATGTCTATGGACCAAGACAGCGGTCGGACGCCTATGGTTTTGTGGTTGGGATTTTTATCCAGCAGTGCTTGCAAAATAAGCAACCGACTATTTTCGGCAACGGAAAGCAAACGAGGGATTTTGTTTTCATTAAGGACAATGTGGAAGCAACCATCAGGGCCATGGAGAAAAATGAAACCAATGGAAAAGTTATCAACGTTGGCACTGGAAGAAAGATGACGATTTTGGAATTGGCCAGGATGGTTATTCGATTGACTGGGGAAAAAATAAAACCAAGGTTTTTGCCAAAAAGAGAGCACGATGTGCTACGACGGTATCCCTCTGTTGAAAAAATGAAAGAGCTTCTCCAGTTCGAATGCCGGTATACTCTCCAACGGGGTTTGCAGGAAACTATTCGGTGGTATCAGCATGAAAAGGGATGATAGGGGGGTAGTGAGACGTTACAAAAAATTAATGCAGGAACACTGGAAGTATGTTGTTATTCTCCTGTTGCTCTCGGTGTGCATCGCTGCCAGTCTGCGACTGTACACCGGAAGGCTGCAGAATATGGTCGGGAATTCGGATATGAACATCCTCCTGGCTCTCCAGCATCTGACCAATGATCCGGCGCTATACAGCAAAGATGTAGGCATTCAAACCATTGCAGCAGTATACCCAAAGCCTGTAAACATTCTCATCGCCAAAACGATGTTGTTTCTTGGAGATATGAGGCCTGCATATCTATTCTGGAATTTCTTGCTGTACCTCCTTTTTATCCTTGGGCTTTACGCCTTCGCATATCATATCAGTAAAAGCAAAGCATTTTCCTTTGTCTATGGAC
>JACOVN010000140.1 GCA_016177315.1 Candidatus Woesearchaeota archaeon | reverse complement strand
GAGATTGAATGCAGCTATCTGGAATGCCTTGTAGAAGAGGTTCCAGAAGGTACACCTTCCTTTGTCTGCAGCAGGTTGAGGAACTATGGGTGGTGCAGGTATGTCTATGGAGAGATTTTCCAAGTGCTGCCCTTTGCCAATTTTGTCCATGACTTTGTTGGAACAATCTCGAGAGTATTGAGCAATCCACTGAGTGCCCTCTTAGGGATTTCGCAGTGGTTCTGTTCCGGTTTAATCCCAGAAGGAGCAGCCAAGCATGGATATTGCAATGTCGTCAAGCAGATTGTGCAGTGGGGAGATACACTCCAGGACATCCATACTATATTCAAAACCGACTGGAAATTGCAGAAAGATGCCTGCGAGGATGTGTTAAAGAGTGTGGATGAAAAGTTGGACAGCAACTTCCAAATGCCGGGAGCAGAATCCTCTCTGATTGGTGAAGGCTTTGAGGAAGAGGAAACGCCATCTGGAGGATCTTCTCCAACACAGCCAGGGGGAGTGGGGGTGAGTGGAGGATGAGAGGCACGCATTACAAACGGAATGCAGGAATTCTATTCCTTTTGCTCTTTTTATCTCTCTTTTTTGCTGCAGCCTCTTATGCAGAGGTATGCCCACAGAATTTTCCTGTAAATCTTCCTCAATCCTTTAGCTTTGTATATGAAGGAAATTCTATTCTAGCAACATGTGAATCGTATAAGCAGACTGGGGATACAGTAACTCGAGCTACGTATAAAAGTGAAAATACAGGCATTACAGACAAAGATGTTGTTTTTTTTGATGCTATTTTCAAGGAAGAGAGTTATGTTGGATATGAAGTGCATTATGCTCATGGATTAATCTTTAGAACGGAAATAGCATACAAAACAGCGGATGCTGAAAGGGAATTTTTTGAGGCATGGGAAGCATTGAATGCTGAAGATTTGCCAGAAAATGTGAATCTTGGCAGCGGAAGCCCTGAACCTCCTGCAGAAGAAGGCGAAGCGGTAAAAAAGGGCACTACTCCAATAGGTATCATTGCACCCTGGCTCGCAGAAGGGACAGAAGCACTAAAGGGTGGGGATACATCTACAGCATTATTACAACACCTTGGTCTTACGGATGCGAATAGGCTTTTGGATCCAAAAACCAATGAACCTATACCGGGATTGTATCAGTTGCCTTTACAAAAAGGAAACGAGTACGTAAAGATAGAAGGAACAAAAGTGACGTACTATAAAGAGAAAGACCCATTCTTTGGAACAGATGAATATATTTTCGATACACAAGGAAAATTGGTTGGGAAATTCCTTAGTCGAGAAAGTGGTGCTCGCGGATATCTCAAGTGGACGGGAAGTGAGTGGACGAACGATGTTATTCCAGCAGACTTCCAGCCAGTGAGCGTAAGGCTCGATGCCGATGGAAAAGAACTCTTTGAAGTTGCCTATGGCACCAAGAAAGGCATTGGAACTTTTGAGAATGGAAAATTCACTTTCCAAGATGGAAAGGCAAAAGTTACAGTAGAAGCAAAGGGGGATGGTATTTATTTAGAAACAAGAGTGGAGGGAGATAAGAAATTAGGATACACACTCTACTGCCCAGTTTGTCCAGGAGAAGGGATTGCTGCACAATATGCCAATCAAGATGGAAATAAATTGTACAATGTAAAGGATGGAAAAGAGGTTTTGGTTGCCCAGATAAACAAGGATGGCCTCATCGAGACCTCTTTCCGCAAGGACGGCAAACCCTTGGTTGCCTTTGACCCAATGAATGGTTACCGACATATCTATGAGTATGATGACAAGGGAAATTTGAAGAGAACAACAACGTATGCGGTGCTGCCGGATGGGAGGCAACGGATAGAGGCTTATGAGGAAGAAGGAATCAAGGTGGACTATCTCTGGGGTACTGATGATAAGGGAAGAATGCTTATTGTAGGCATCAAGATAGGTGATGGAGCATCAATGCCTCTAGAAGAGATTCAGAAATGTGCAAGAAACAAGGACCAGTGCAAAGGCATCGACCAGAAAGCTGCAAAAGCGGCTATACAACCTTTAAAACCTACTTTCTTCCAGCGCTTCCGAGCAGTTGCGAGAGGTGCAGCAGCAGGAGCAGGCATCTGTAATATTCTTTCAGAGTTTGGAGTAGATTGTGGAGATTCCATGTTCAAAGCCTATGATGAATTCATGCAGGAGACTGTTATTGGAAATGTTCTCTCTGGAGAAACCTCTGCTTTATGCACGCAGTGGAGTGAGGGCGGAGAAAATAGTGTTGCCTTAGGAAAAGGAGGGCATCCTGCTGCATGGATTGCTGGAGAAAAGGTTGCGTTGGAGTATCCGGCAGGAACCGGAAATCAAACAGTTGTTAAAGAGTACCTCTACAAAATTACCTTTGACGTGGAAACCTCTGGCATGCTGGATGATTGCAAGGAACAACTGATCAGCTTTGCCCCAGAATTGGGGGGGAATTTGATTGACCTAAACTTGGACGGCAAGGCAGATCAGCAGGACATTATTAGAGTGCAGTGCAATTCTGGAGGCTATAGTGCTTTAGGAGGAGACACCCTTGTTAGGTATGATGCAAATGATCAAAAGGTTGTCTGCTTGAAATTTTACGATACTGGAAATTTCAACAGGCTTTTCAAGATGGGATTACAGGAGGATAGACTGTGCAACCGGATTGCAGATTTAGGCAAAGAACGGTATGACTTTACCTGCGATTACTGTATCCTGGGAGGAGATTCTGGAGTGAGAGAAGTGGTGAGAGACTTTAGAGAAGAGGCAACAGGCATTCCTTCTCAACCCGAGAATAAAGAGAACAGGCCGCAGATTAATAATCCGGTGAGGTAGGGAGCATGCAGAAAAAATCTCAGGGATTCAGCATTGGTAGGGAATACCGACAGAGTTTCCAGGATCTCTGGCAGCCAAGAACATTCATTTTGATTTTCTATGATATCCTCTTCTATGCCTTGTTCTTTATCTCCTTGGTTATCTATGGAAGGTTACTCACAATACTCGCAGAGAACTTGAGTGGTGTTGGTTTAGATTTTCTGTTTGAGCAAGAAGCTATTACTGGTACAGCATTAGCAGCAGTAGAAGCGCAAGCAAGCACGATGCAGCAGTTCCTCGTTGCCTTTTTGGTGGTGAGCATTATTGTTATCCTCCTCCTTATTGCCTTCTGGAGCCTGAGCAGGGGCTTGCTTTGGTGCAACTTGCTGAAGAGAAAGTTTGATATAGCATTTTTTAAGAAATTCTATCCGATGAATATTCTTTGGGCTATATTTTTCTTCGCTGCTTTTTCCCTGACGCTCTATGCCGTGCAGCAGTTCCTCCCATTTCGCAGCTTTCGCTTTCATCCTGTCGCCTTGATGGTAACACTCGGCATCTTCAGTGCTGTTGCCTTGTATTTCACAGAACTCCTCTATTACCGTGCAGTCAAAGAGCCCGGCATTCTTGTTCCTATCAAGCAAGCACTCTCTCTTGGCTTCCACGGAAATGCTTTGTTCCCCTTCCTCTTTGTTATCCTTACCTTTGCCATCTTAGCATTGCTTTCCTATCTCCTCAAACCTTTGCAAGATACCATAGAAACCTATGTCTCCTTTGCACTCCTCTTGATTTTCTTTGCGTGGATGCGATATTATCTGGTGAGAGTGTATCAGAAGTTGAACATCTAAATTACGGCCAGCCCCATTGTGGAGGCCAATACAGTGTATAATCTCCGTGCTGGAAATCTCTGCAAGCATCCATGCAGCTCTTGCCGAACACTGCAGCCATGCCAAAGCCTCCTGCCACTGCTGTTGCGCTTGCGAACCCATAGATCATTTGGTCAACCTTTTCTATGGTGTCCAGGTGTGCGAGATCATAGATTCCAAGCCAAATCCCTCCACCCATGAGTGCAAAACCTCCTACCGTTACTGCTCCTGTTCCAAGAATAAACGCTGCTTTCTTGCACATCTTGTATGCACGCACAACACCAGAGAATCGATGAGAAGCTTCCACAACACGATGTTCCAAATCGAATGCTGTTTCTGGCTCTATCTCTAGCTCTCTTTCTCCGGAGTCTTGCATATGAAGAAGGAAGATGGTGGAGTTTAAATGGCTTTTCTTTTGTTACTTTAAAATGATGTCTCCTCAAAATCCTGTCCTTATCTCCTGCAGCAACTTTTTCACACAAAAACCTTTAAATACCCATTTTCTCGTTAGGCTTCCATGCGGGAAAAAAGGGGTCAGATTACGGTTTTCATTATCATCGGCATCTTCCTTCTTGCTGCGGTAGCGGTTTTTCTCTACCTCAAGCAGGACAGGACAGGTTTAGAGATTGAGCAGGCCATCCCTGAGGAATTCATGCCCATCAAGCATTTTGTCGAGGAATGCATCCAGAAATATGCTCAACAAGGCATTCTCCTCATGGGGGTGCAGGGCGGCT
>JACOVN010000125.1 GCA_016177315.1 Candidatus Woesearchaeota archaeon | reverse complement strand
TAAATATAAATAAAAAAGAGGTTCGAGAAAGGAAAAGAAATTTTTCCTTCCCTCTCGTTTGTCCCTCTCATCTGATATAAATACTTCCACAAGAAACAGAGGAGGGACACATGAGAACCGCAAAGAATAGTATGAGGAAACATATATGTTAAAGAACCACATCCTTTATTAAAAGAAGACCGTTACGGGTTATACCTTTGTTTCTGATGGAACAGAAAAGTGGGTGGGGGTGAACATGGCGGACAAACTCGGTACGCTCTTCGAGCGATTTCTGAATGAGCAGTCCCTATTCCAGGATAGGGGTGTTTTGTATGCAAACCACCTTCCAGAGGAAATTCTCCATCGAGAAGAGCAGATTGAGCAAATTGGGAAGATTTTGGCACCTTGCTTGCGCCTCCAGAAACCATCTAACCTCTTTCTCTATGGGAAGACTGGCACGGGAAAGACACTCACTATCCGGCACATCGCGAAAAAGCTGGAAGGAGTGGCAAAGGAACGTGACATTCACTTGAAGATACTCTATCTGAACTGTAAGCTCAAGAATGTTGCCGATACAGAGTACAGGATCGTGGCACAAATGATTAAGGAGTTGGGGAGGGACATTCCCCCAACAGGCCTGCCGACAGAGGAAGTCTACCATATTTTTTTTGATCTTGTCGATCGAGAGAAACAACTCTGCATCCTTATATTGGACGAAATCGACGAAATGGTAAAAAAGATAGGGGACGGATTTCTCTATACGCTCACGCGGATGAATGCAGAGCTCAAGCAAGCACAGGTTACCTTGGTGGGTGTGTCCAACAATCTTCTTTTTGCCGATGCGCTCGATTCCAGAGTGAAGAGTTCGCTCTCGGAGGAAGAAATGCTCTTTCCTGCCTACAATGCACTACAAATCCAAGACATCCTGAAGGACCGAACAACAAAGGCCTTTCGGTCAAATGTGGTTAAGGAAGGAGTTATCGAAAAATGTGCGGCCCGCTCGGCAAAAGAGCACGGAGATGCCCGCAGGGCATTGGAGCTCCTCCGCATTTCTGGAGAAATTGCCGAGCGCGAAGGAAGCAAGTATGTACTCCTCTCCCACATTGATCTTGCGGAGGAGAAACTAGAAAAGGACAGGATTCTGGATGCAGCATTGAACCAACCAAAGCAACTCCAGGCAGTTCTTCTTGCCATCCTCCTTGCCGCTCGAGAGCAAAAGCGCAGGCTGTTTACTGGAGAAGTGTACGTATATTACCAGCAACTCTGCAGACAGACCGGCATGCGACCGCTCACGCAACGACGAATTTCAGATATCCTTGGCGAGCTTGACCTTCTTGGGATCATCAATGCCAAGGTGATTTCCAAAGGAAGATATGGGAGGATGAGGGAGATTCATCTCAACATTCCCGACACAGTTCGACAGAACCTTTTCCGAGCGTTACAAACAGAATTTAGTTTGCGATAGCATGGAACAAACGCCGCTCACCCAAAACACACAAAACTGGAAGCAGAAAACAGTAGCACGGCTGCTCGAGAAAAACATCCTTGTCGATGCAGAATTTCTCGAACAATTAGGGGAAGAAGATCTCCAGAAGATTGCAGACACGCTTGCGGAGAGCGACTTTGGCGGAGAGCTTTTTGTTCTGAATGCTGAAACTCACCTTCAGTTCCTGCAACGGTTCGAGGAACAACACCCTGAACAGCAACAATCTTGGCAGCAACCCGTTGTTGAAAGACACCGTCATAAGGGAGCGGTAAACATTACCTTCTCCTACGAGGAGAAAAGCAAGAAGCGTGAAACGCAGGATTTTGTTTCTTTCTTCAATGCGCGGTACAACAAGATGCGAAAGCTCCTTACACACAGGCCCGAACTTCAGGGCATAATATCCATTAACAGGATTTCCGGAAAGCATCAACGGGAACATGTCTCCATCATCGGCATGATCAATGACATACGAACCACAAAGAACAACAACCTCGTTCTCCAGGTAGAGGACAACACCGGCTCGGTTAAAGTTCTCGTAAGTCAACACAAGCCGGAACTTTGGCAAAAGGCAAAGGACATTGTCCTTGATGAGGTTATTGGTGTGCAGGGCACGACAGGAGAGAATATTCTTTTTGCGAATGCCTTGGTCTTGCCTGATATCCCGAACACCAAGGAGCTTAGGAAAGCGTCAGAAGAGGCCTATGCAGTGTTTCTTTCAGACTTGCATGTGGGTTCTAAACTCTTTCTTGAGGAAGAATTCCATAAATTTCTCAAATGGATTAACCAAGAAGCCGGGAACGAGCGACAGCGCGAAATTGCTGCAAAGGTCCAGTATGTGTTTGTCGCCGGAGATTTAGTGGATGGAATAGGGATCTACCCTAGCCAGGAACACGAGCTCGCTATTAAAGATATTTATGCACAATACGCAAAATGCGCCGAGCTTCTCTCCCACGTCCCTCAGGAGATCCAACTCATCCTTTCTCCAGGGAACCATGACGCGATGCGGATTTCTGAACCACAACCAAGACTGTACAAGGATTTTGCAAAACCGCTCTGGGAGTTGCCCAACGTTACCATGATCTCCAACCCTGGCATGGTGAACATCCACGCAACAGGAACCTCTCCAGGCTTTGACGTGCTCGTATACCACGGTTACAGCTTTGATCATTACATCGCAACCATGGACAGCATACGATCGCACGGAGGGTATGACAGGCCTGACATTATCATGAAACTTTTGCTGCAGAAACGCCACTTGGCACCCACCCACACTTCTACTTTGTACATTCCGGACGCCCATGACGACCCCCTCGTCATTGACAGGGTACCGGACTTCTTCATAACAGGGCACCTCCATAAATCAGCAGTGGCTAATTACAAGAACATTACGCTCATCTGCAGTAGCTGTTGGCAAGCCAAAACAGCATTTCAAGCGAAGATGGGGCACAATCCTGAACCAGCAAGAGTCCCCATTGCCAATCTAAAAACGAGAGAGGTTAAATTATTGAGGTTCTAGCATGCAATGCAGTCCATCGATGCAGGAATATTTCATCGCTCTCCAAAAGAATGTTGAAGTAGCATATACCCTCGCTCTCCAAGCAAGGGAACAGTGCCTTGATCCGGAGCATTGCGTTGACATTCCGCTCGCTGGAAATATGGCGGAGCGGGTAGAAGGGCTCATTGGTTCTGTGGCGCCGCAGCTCATTGGTTCAGGGCTGAAGGAGCGCATCCAGAAGCTTGAGCAGGCGCATGGAGCATTGTCTTGGAGAGTGGCACTGTTCATTGCAGAGGAAGTCGCGAGAGAGAAATTCTGCATCTTCCCATCCAGGAAAGATGCATTAGAGGTTGGCATACGGGTTGGGTTTGCCTACCACACTCTCGGCATTGTTTCTGCACCATTGGAAGGATTTACGGAATTGCAGATCAAGAAGAGGAAAGACGGCAAGGAATATTTGGCTGGGATGTATGCTGGTCCGGTGCGAGGAGCAGGAGGAACAGGAGCCGCCTTTTCTGTTTTAATTCTCGATTATCTCCGTGTGAAGTTCGGGTACGAGAAATACGATCCTTCTGAGGAGGAGGTGGAACGATTCGTAGCAGAGATTTACGATTACCATGAACGAATTACTAATTTGCAGTATCTTCCCTCTGAAGAGGAAATACGGTTCCTGGCACAGCATCTGCCTGTAGAGGTAGATGGAGACCCGACAGAGGACATAGAGGTGTCCCGGCACAAAGATCTGCCACGAGTCGCTACCAACATGATTCGTGGTGGAGTCTGCCTCGTTCTTGCTGAAGGCCTTGCGCAGAAAGCACCCAAACTTTGGCTCCGGTTGCAGAAGTGGGGAAAGGAATTTGGTTTAGAATGGGGATTCCTGCAAGAGTTCCTGGCTTTGCAAAAGCAAATGAAGGCAAGAGAGAAAGATGTAACAAAAGATAGGCTTGCACCGAACTATACCTACATAAAGGATCTGGTGGCCGGCAGGCCGGTTCTGACCCACCCCATGAGACATGGAGGATTCCGGCTCCGGTACGGGAGAAGCAGACTATCGGGGTTTTCCTCTGCCGCAATCCATCCTGCAACGCAAGCAGTTTTACACAAATATATTGCCACTGGCACACAACTGAAAGTAGAGCGTCCTGGCAAAGCAACGGCCTTGACCGTTTGCGATGCTTTGGATGGTCCTATCGTAAAACTCCAGAATGGAAGTGTGGTTAAGGTAAACAAAGAGGCGGAAGTGAAGCAGCTTGGTGAGATCCAAGAAATCCTCTTCTTGGGTGATATTCTCTTCAGCTATGGAGATTTTGCAGTAAATGGTCACCCTCTCGTTCCTGCAGGATATTGTGAGGAATGGTACGTGCAGGAATTTGAGAAGGCAACAGTGGAAATGTTTGGAACCCTTGATTTGGAAAAGCTCTCTGCCTTGCTCCAGATCAGTGTGGAGCATCTCTCCCTCTTTCTCAAGGAACCATTCCGATACAAATTCTCTGCAGCGGCATCTATCACGGTGGCAGAGAAACTCAACATCCCTCTGCACCCCATGTTTACGTATTATTGGAACTGCATTACACCTGAGCAATTGCTCGCACTGTTGCAGTGGCTGAAACGAGGACAAGTGCAGCGCAACGGGGAAATAGAAAAAATCATCCTGCCCCTTGCGGCAGAAAAACGATACTTGGAACTGATCGGTTTACCCCATCTCGTCTCAGCCAACGAGTATGTTGTTATTGAGCAGAACCATGCACTAGCACTCCTCTACACCGTCAACTGCCACACAGCATTTGATGTAGATGCAGCACTGGCAAAACTCCAAGACAAACCCTGGAATACTTCCTTAGAGATGGTGCAAGGCCTTTGTCCTGCCAAGCTCTGGGATACGTGTGGAACATTCATTGGTGCAAGAATGGGAAGGCCGGAAAAAGCGAAGATGAGGAAATTGAAGGGCAGTCCTCAAGTGCTTTTTCCGGTAGGAGAGGAAGGGGGGAAGACGAGGAGTATACAGGTAAGCTTAGGGGTTGGGAAGGTCACTGCGGATTTTCCACTGTACCAATGCGCTTCCTGCACCACCGACACCATCTATGCCGTATGCGAACGCTGCCGAGGGAAGACCAAGAGAGTATACCTCTGCAACCTCTGTGGGTACCAAGAAACAGAGCGATGCAAAATACACGGAAAGAACAAGGCATACAGGAACAGGAGCATCGACGTGCAACACTACCTCCGAGCCAGCCTGAGTCACCTTGGCCTTTCCACGTATCCAGACCTTATCAAAGGAGTGAAGGGGACTTCCAACAAGGAGCACATTCCAGAACATTTAGCAAAAGGCATTCTTCGAGCCAAGCACAATCTCTACGTAAATAAAGATGGAACAACAAGATATGACATGACAGAGTTGCCGCTGACGCATTTCAAGCCAAAGGAGATCAAGGTTCGCGTCGAAACATTGAGAGTGCTGGGCTACACTTATGATATTCATGGAAAGCCGCTGGAGGATGCAGAGCAAATCCTGGAATTAAAGCCTCAAGATATTATCCTGCCGGGTGGAAAGGACACCCTCGACGAGGCGGCCGACCAAGTGCTCTTCCGCATCGGAAATTTTGTCGATGAGTTACTGGAGCGTTTCTATGGCCTCACTCCTTTCTACCGCTTCAAGGCTCCAGAAGCGTTAATTGGTCATCTGGTTATTGGTTTAGCTCCCCACATCTCTGCAGGGATGGTAGGAAGAATCATTGGCTTCTCGGAAATTCAGGGGGTACTTGCCCACCCGCTCTGGCACGCAGCGCTGCGGAGAGATTGTGATGGGGATGAGGCATGCGTCATGCTGCTTTTGGACGCATTATTGAACTTTTCCAGGAAGTATCTGCCAGACAAGCGGGGTGGGAGAACCATGGATGCTCCTCTTGTTCTTACTACCAGGCTGATTCCGGCTGAGGTTGATGATATGGTACATGGGTTGGACATTGCATGGCGATACCCCCTTGCGCTCTACGAGGCTGCTTTGCAGTATAAAATGCCCGTGGAGGTAGAAGTTGAGCAGCTCAAGAAGCGGCTGGGAAAAGAAGGGCAGTACGAAGGAATGGGGTTCACACACCATGTTAGCAGCATTAATGCTGGCATTACATGCTCTGCGTATAAAACTTTACCTTCCATGGAAGACAAATTAAAAGGACAGATGGAACTGGCAGAGAAGATCAGGGCGGTGGATGCTGCGGATGTTGCAGCCTTAGTCATTGAGAAGCATTTCCTGAGAGATACAAAAGGAAATTTACGGAAATTTGGAACCCAGCAATTCCGATGCAGCAAATGCAATGAGAAGTTCAGAAGACCTCCTTTGATTGGGAAATGCACCAAATGCGGAGGGAAATTGCAGTTTACCGTTTCTGAGGGAGGAATCATCAAATATTTAGAGCCCAGCATCAGCCTAGCAAAGAAATATAACGTTTCTCCTTATTTGATGCAAACACTAGAATTAACCAAGAGGAGAATTGAGGGAGTTTTTGGCAAAGCATCAGAAAAGCAGGCAGGATTAGGGGCTTGGTTTGGGTAATGTTACACCGCAAACACCATCGCATAAGGCACATCGTTAATTTTCTTAATTCCTTCCTTGCTAATAAT
>JACOVN010000117.1 GCA_016177315.1 Candidatus Woesearchaeota archaeon | reverse complement strand
GGAATTTGGATATGCAGTATGCGAGAGTGATGGGACATGCTGGAAAGCCTAGAGTAAGTGCCAGAAGGCTGGAGAGCCTGGAGAGGGACCTTACAAGGAATGTGCAGCAGATGCAGGGGCTTTTGAGAAGGGAATCTCCCCTGCTCGACAGAATAAAGGGAACACTGTACACTGCGATTCTTGATATAGACAAAGATCGGTACTTGCATCGGAGAAAGGGAAAGCGCCTTGCAAAAGCAGAAAGGAAATTAGAGCAGTATATTGGTGAGTTGCAGGAAACAGCAGAAACACTCTATGCAGACCAGGAAAGGTACTATGAAGCATTTGAGAACATGAAGGATTTCTGGCAGAGAACAGAGGCATTCTGTCAGAAAGCAGAGCAGGCTGGAGGTCCTGCAAAATTTAATGGAAAAAAGGTAGAGCGGGGGCATGCCAAGCAATTGGCAAATTTCGGAGCTGTCAGGGTAACGTATCAGCAAGTAAGCAGACGTGCAGAGGAAGTAACTGCAATTTACAAATTAGTCATCGAGCAGTTAGGCACCATACAGGAAGAGCAGGCTTACCATCAATTCTTCCCAAAGGAGCAGGATCCGCTGCTGAGCGTTATTTCCAATCTCAGAGAGACCGCAGCAAAGATGGAAAAGATAAACAGGGCAGCCATGACACAATTGCTGGATGAGCGCCATGCTGTCTTCCAGCGATTAGCTAGGACGGATCTCCGCAGCACCTACAGTGCCATTGCCTCCGCTCCTTTGGATAATAATGCTTACTAGCCTTCGCATCAGACCTTTGAGCAGCGTTGCAGAGCAGCTGCCAGAGGAAGTCAAAGCATTGTACTTTCAGCATTTCCCTGAGGTGCAGGCCTATCAGCAGGTTCTCTTTTTTCAGGCAAAAGGAAAAAAGGCTTTTTCTGAACTGTATGCAGAAGTAAAGCAATGGAAGCCGGAGAAAGGTATAGAAGCACTACAGGATAAGAGAAATAGCTTAGATGCTCTTGTTCAGCGTTACATGCAGCTTCAAGAGAAGATTTCTCAGCATCAAAAGATGTACAGTGATTTTCCTGCATTACCGAATATACCAGTATTGCAACAATACCATCAATTGCACATTGCAATAGCAAAGCTGAATGAGGAAGCATGCTGTCTTGCTCCAACACTGCAAACTAGCTGCTTTGACCGGGAAAGCCTTGAGATGATGGTTGCTTTGCCAGAAAGAGTGGAATTGGCGGTTAAAGAGCAAGCACCGAGAACAAGATGGAGAAAGAGGATAGTGCCTGCCTTTACTTATCCGGATAAACAGCAGGAATATAGCGGAATTGCGCAAATGGCGCAGCATTATATTGATTGCTGGGAAGATTTGCAGGCAACAAAACAGAGATACGCAAAACAGCATGAAGAATTAAAAAGGTTACAGAAAGTTACCCGAGCATTGCTAAAAACTCCTGAATTGCCATTGGAATTTTCCCTTTCTGCAGTTACTTTGGAGTCTGAGCAATATACAGAATTGCGAACAGTACAGGAACAGTACCAAGCATTGCAACAAGCGAAGAAAAGGTATGAAGCAACGGTTAAAAAATTAGCCGAACGGCTGTGGAAGGAAATAGAGCAATGTTCTTCGTATGAACCAATGGAGGATTTGCAGGAGAGGGTAAAGCAAGCTGCTGCTCGCGTCGAGGATATTTCTATAAAAGCAGCACAGCTGGAGAAGCTTGCTCCTATTATTCCACTGGATATGGAAGCGGTACTTCCAATAAAGGCCAGGGCTGTACAAGAGTTAAGATTTGCAGAAGAGGCTTTAAAGCCGAAAACAGTTATTGTGTGGGAAAATAGGACTGAGAGAAGGCCTTTGTGGGAGAGCAACGTGCTCCAGTTTTAGGCAAACGTCAAGAAAAGCTTTTAAAGTACCTTCCCCTTTCTATAGATGGAATCCTGTAAAGGAGGCGATATCTTTCGTGTACATTTGCGATTGTTTTTACTATGGCTTAATGATAAAAAGATTTATAAAACAAAGGAAATTACTAGGGGGAAGACGGGGGTATGGGATGGCAAGAAAACCCTTCCAAGATACTGAAGGATTTACCATAGGATTTTTGGGTGCAACTTCTCGTCTTGCTAATGCTATGGTAACCAATTTGGCAGAGAACTACATTGCACATAGAAAGCTAAAAGTAAAGGAGATACAGCTTTTCTGGCGACCAGACGAAGAAGAAACTCCTAACGATGCTACAGTTAAAGGAGAAGCGCTCCATGCACGATGCGAACAAATCTTTATGGATATACGCCGAAACAGAGAAATAGACCCCTTACTGCTCATTCCTACGCTGAGTGTTAAAAAAAACTTGGAGGACATGCTTGATTGTGATATTCTAGTCCTCTGTGCTGACCAAGCAAATAAAATCAGAGAAGATTGTAATTTACCGTCAGACAAACCAATGCCTGCTACCTTCGAATTCACAGAAAATAGCAGGCTGTTGAGTGAAGCAGAGGTAAGAAGGCGTTATGATGATAAAGATAAAAAATGGTTTACGAGTAAAATATCTGGAAAAAGAAGAGACTGGCAGGAAGTCCTTATGCAACACCAGATATTCAAGGCTCTCTACGGAGTTCATCAGCAATGCAGAGATAAATTCGGCCATGGTCTTGATTTTCGGGTTCTCGAATTCTTACCGTATAACTTTGGAATTTTTGCAAATTATGGAAAAATGCTCAAGGAATTGCGTGAGCGCGGTAAAGCATTCCGTGGCCTTCTTATTGTGAACACCAATCCAATAGATGAAGGAAGCTATATCCTTGCTTCGTTCACCGGAGCAGATCCACAAGATCGTGAGAGTCTTCTTTATCGTATCGTCGGAAATGCAAATATAGACGCAGAGCGATTTAGGGAAGAAATACGGGACATTATCACCCATACATATCTTCCTCAGGAAGATGAGGCAAGTAAAATATTTCGAAAAATACTCATCGAGGACATTATTGTTGACCATTTCATTGTTGGAACACACACGGACGATGGCCAGATTCCGGTATTGAGCGGCGGAAGCGTAAGAACCAGCAAGGG
>JACOVN010000129.1 GCA_016177315.1 Candidatus Woesearchaeota archaeon | reverse complement strand
TTGGCAAGTACAGAAAAGGAGATATTCGGCATTGTGTTGCGGACATCAGCAAAATAAAAGATACATTGGGATTTGAGCCGAAAGTTTCCCTGGAAGCAGGAATGAAGGAATTGATCCAATGGGCGGAGAAAGAGGAAGCTGAGGATAAGGTCGCAGCAGCAACGCAGGAGCTGAAAGCAAAAGGATTGGTATAGTTCTGCAGAGTTCTTTGCCTGTCAGGTTATTTCTTTATCAAGAGAATGAGGAACAACAAGAGAGTTAGGAATGATATCCATATTCCTGCTCGGTAAGATGCTGGCCGGAAAATGAAAGTGATGGTATGCGCTCCCTGCTCCAGAAAAACGGCTCGCAATGCATAATCTGCCTTATAGATAGGGATTTCTTTTCCATCATCAAAAGCTTTCCATCCGGGATACCAGAGTTCACTCAGGACAAGGAATCCTGGCATATCCAAGAATGCTTTTATTTCGATGGTGTTAGGCTCGTACCTCACCATCTCTGCCTCGGTGAAATTTCCTGCAGAGCGTAATGGAGCAGCGAGGGGTTCTTCCAACAATACCCCTTCTTTCGGATTGAAAATACCAAGCTCTCTCAGCAATTGCTCTTTCTCTGAGATGATTTTTGCTTGATGGACAACGAATGCCCTTGGAAGAACTCCGAGGTTCTCGTAGACATAGGCTGTTGCATCAATATTTAAGTCCCGGATATGCATGCCTGTTTGATAAACAAGGCGATAATCGACATTGTCTATTGGCTTTCTGCTGAGCACATATTTTGCATTGAGCAAATCCAAGACCGTTTGATGCTTTACAGCATCCAAATCCAGTTCGATAATGACTGGCCTGCTCCTAATCGTTGTGGGAAAGTTCCCTGCCAGGTTGGTAAATTCTGTATAATGCCTAAGATGGGATGTGCTATAGCCATCCACCATCTGGATGCCTTTCCTGACTGCAACATCCTGAGGCAAAATCCTGCCTGTATCCAAAACCCTGAATAGACCATCTTGCTGGGCGAGGAAGTCTGCAATCGGGTTGTGCTCGAATAGCGCTTCTCTTGGCGCTGTTTTCAACAACGGCATGCCAAAGAAGAATAGGTCAAGGACAAGCAATGCGAGAACTCCTGCTTGGAATATTTTCACGGAATGTTGACTCTGGAAATGCCTATTCAGCAGGAAAGCGATCAGGCCGGAGAGAAGGGTGAGGAAGAGGGCATTGGCAAATATTTGCCAATAAACTTCTTGGACTTTCGGCAAGTAATAATCCAATGTACGCAGCTGCTCTCCCTCGTAATATCGTTCCGTCAGCATGGATGTTCCTTCCGCCATGATAGCTGCCTTGAACACGAAAAGCATGCTTGTTGCAAAGATGCAAAGCAGGAAGAAGAGCAACGAAATGTTCTTCCAGAGTTGTTGTTGCCTTTGACTCCATTTCTTATGCTGCAGGACTTGAACGCCAAAGCCGGCTAGTAAAGCAAGGGAAAAGACAAAAATAACCATCATTTTTCCCGGAGCCCGGAAAAGGCTAAAGCCCGGCAATTGGTAGAAGAGAAGATAGAAAGGGGTGTATTTTCCTAAGGAGAAGAGCAGAGAAAAAATACCTAGGCAGAGAAACGTCTTGGTATAGTGATTTTTTGCATACAACAGGCCAATCAAAGCGAGGAAAAGGGTAAGAATGCCAACATAGCTGTACGTCGCACCCCAGGAAGAAGGGCCAAAGTAGAAGTCTGGCTTCCCGTACATCCACGGCAGAAGGAAATGCATGAGGTAGGAAGGGTGGAAGGATGCTTCGGTAGCAAAGGAATAATCTGTCTCCTGCACAATAGTGCTCTGCGATGCGCCCTCCAAGAGCGGGAGGAGCATGACAGCGCCGAGAAAAATTGTGAACAGACCGGCAAGACATACGCTCAGAACTATTCGTTTTGCATGCTTCCATCGCTTTTGAAAAAAAAGTTGGAGAAAGACAAAGAGGAGCATGACAAAAGAAGCATAGAGGAAGATCTGCATGTAGTTAACGGTGAGTAGCAATGCCCATACGAAAGCGAGGAAAAGCACTCGTTTCCTATCCTGTTTTTCCAGCACATGCTGCATAGCCAAAAAGAGCAAGGGCAAGAGGCAAAGCATCAGAAAATACGTAAAAACCCCATTCCGGATTTTTGCGACCAGCGTTCCAGAAAACATGTAGATGATGGCTGGAACAAGAGCGGAAAAGCCTGTCAAGCCGAGCTTCTTGGCAAATCGATAAGTACAGAATCCTACCAGAAAGGTGAAGAGGATGAAAAAGGGTATGAACAAGAAGTCTGGATGTATAAAGAGAAACAAAATGCTGAGCGGAAAGAAGAGCATTTCGTGAGGGTTGGTGATATAAGGATAACCCGCCATCGTATACGGGTCCCAGAGAGGCAACTGACCGAATCGCTGAAAAGTATCGTACGCAACATACAATAGATAGGATCTGTGCCGGACTAAATCATAGCTATCCGGGAATTCGTTCCAATGCGTCAGGTACGGGACAAAGAAAAGGAGGGTAAGGAAGAGGAGTAGGCCTATTGCTTGCCTATCCGTTTGCAACCATCCCTGTTCCATAGCAGAAATGTTCAAGCTAGGCTACTTAAATCTTTCTGCGAAGCAGGTGCTTGTGGATAGGATTGTTCTTACTGCAGCGTCTGCGGTATATTTATATATCAACCGTGGTTGGACAAGGCTATGGAAGCACCATTGATGCATACCCATTATGCCAAGCTCATAAAGTACCAAGATACGGATTTCCGCTCCAAAAATATCCGAAGGCTCATTCTGAAATACGTTCAACCGGGCTCGGTGCTAGAGGTTGGCTGTGGGACAGGACATTTGGATTTAGAATTATTAAAGAGGGGCCATGAAGTTTTTGCAACAGATGGTTCCAGAAAAATGATAGCCTATACAAAGAGAACCTGCAGGAAGTATGGCAAGCAATTGCAGACAATAGTTTTGCCTGGCAATCAACTGAATAGGATCAAACAGAAATTTGACAATATCATTTCCATTGATGTTCTGGAGCACATTGAGAATGATAGAGACGTTTTGAAACAGATGCATGCCTTGCTGAAGGAGCATGGAAGAGTGATCATTCTCGTGCCAACATGGAAAGTGCTCTACGGCATTCGGGACAAGGAAATGGGGCACTACCGGCGATATGGGAAGAAGGAATTACAAAATAAGTTGCGAGAGGCCGGATTTGAGATTCAGAAAACACGATATTGGAATATTCTGGGGGTGTTGCCATACTTTATTTCTGAGAGGATTCTACAGAAGCGAATCAATGAGAATATCCGTTATGAACGAACACCTTTCAAGTCTTTCATGAACAAGCTGTTGGATTTCTGGTTTCTGCTTATCGAGAACTCTATCTCTTTTCCGCTCGGGCTTTCGCTGCTCGTGATTGCGAAGAAAATATGAGGAATGTGTCAAGAACCACCGGTCAGTAGACCGGTGGCATGATTCCAGCATAGCTGGTCTGAATCACGGTGGTTCTTGAGCAT